>JBIIKC010000261.1:0-2988 GCA_044233375.1 Ilumatobacteraceae bacterium | reverse complement strand
ACAGATATCGACACTCAGGAGGATCTCGAGCAATGGACTTGAAACACTCGTTCACAGTCAATCAGCCCATGGCTGAGACGTGGCAGATCCTCACCGACCTCGAGCGAATAGCCCCTTGCCTTCCTGGCGCGCAGCTGCAGGAGGTGCACGGTGATGTGTACAAAGGCGTCGTCAAGATCAAGGTCGGACCGATCGTTGCTCAATTCAAGGGTGAAGCCCAATTCTCGGAGCAGGATGACGCGAATTACAAGGCAACTCTGAAGGCCTCCGGACGCGATACCGGCGGCAAAGGAAATGCCTCAGCGACGATCACCGCTGAATTGACGTCCGTGACCCCAGCATCGACGATGTGCACCGTTGTCACCGATCTGGCGATCACCGGCAAGGTTGCCCAATTCGGACGTGGCGCCCTTGCAGACATCAGCGAGAAACTGATTGCACAGTTCGCCGACAACTTGAATGCACTGATCGATGCCGAGGGCGGCGCACCGACACCGAAGGTCGAAACCGAAGCAGAATCGGTGCGAGCGTCCAAAGCCGAGACCGACGCCTCTGCGCAGGGAGAACCGACTGTTCGAAAGATCGAGGGTCCTGCGGCAGAACCATTGAATCTTCAAGACGTCGCAGGAACCGCTCTGATCAAGCGCCTTGCGCCGGTTCTCGTCGGATTCATCGTTCTGATGTGGCTGCTCCGCCGTCGTCGCTGACCCGGTCTTGTACGAGCAGCAGTCCCTCGAGTCGGATCTTCCGGCGGTCGCTCTTCTCCTCGGGCGCCAACCGAGTGGTGAATTCGTCGTTGTCGTACGCAACTCACAAGGTGCACCAATGGTGATCCGCAATTACCCCTATCTCCACGACGGAACCCCAATGCCCACTCTGTTCTGGTTGTGCGATCCCGACTTGAATCGCCGGGTGAGCACGCTCGAGGCCGACGGTGGAGTGCGAAGAGCTCAAGCCGAGGTTCCCCGTGACGACATCGAGGATGCACACCGCCGATACAGCGCATTGAGAGAAACGTTCATAGACGACACAGGATCTGGACCGCAACCACCTGCTGGACCACGACCACATGGCGGTGTCGCTGGCACTCGAACCGGCGTCAAGTGCCTCCACGCGCACTTCGCGTGGCACCTAGCGGGTGGAGACGACGCTGTCGGTCGTTGGGTCGAGTCGAACCTGCCGGATTGAAGGGTTGTGCACGATCATGTCGATCATCGAATCATCCGAGAACGTTCATCTATCCCAGGATCGTGTTGCCGCAGTCGACATCGGTACCAACACGACGAGCCTCCTGATCACCGCCGTCGATGGGCATGAAGTCCTTCGCCTCTCCACGCCGACCCGACTCGGTGTCGGTCTTCGCTCATCGGGATCATTCGATTCGGACGCCATGGGACGAACCCTTGACTGCCTCGATGCGTATCGAGCTGCAATCACTGAGCATCGAGTCGGTACCGTACGCGCCGTTGCAACGAGTGCTTGTCGTCGGGCATCGAATTTTCCCGACTTCGCCGAGGCAAGTCTCCTTCGCTTCGGCCACCGAGTCGAATTGATCGACGGAACAGAAGAAGGCCGACTCTCTTTCATTGGGGCAGTCGAACGCGTCGGACATCTCCCCGCGGAGACTCTGGTCATCGACATCGGCGGTGGTTCCACTGAATTGGCCGTTGGTGAGACCGCTCCGACAGCGGTTTGCAGTTTGGAAGTCGGCGCGCTGAGGCTGACAGAGAAATACTTGACGTCTGACCCCCCTCGTCCAGAGGAGTTGGTCAACGCAATCGCGGATGTGCAGGATCTCGTCGCAGACGCGTGCAGGGATCAGCCCCTGTTCAAGCGAGCCACGCGCGTGATCGGATGCTCGGGCACGATCCGCACAATCGCTGCTGTCGAACTTGGAATCTCAAAAGTGCCCAATGGATTCGAACTCACCCGAGCTGCGGTAGAAGATGTCTTCCGGACGCTCGCTACGGAACGTCTTTCCGACCGCGTCCACAATCCGGGACTCTCCTCTCACCGAGCGGACATCATCGTTGCCGGTTGCTGCATCTTCGTCGGAATCCTTCGATCCCTCGAGATCGATGAAATCACTGTCTCGCTCGGCAATATCTTGGACGGGATCTGCAGCGATCTGCGGTCCTCGTCGTCACCAAGAACCCAACCATGAGAAACTTCGACGCCCACCCCGCCCGGCTGCCGGCGAACACACGGCTCTACGGTCGCCGTGTCCTCCTTCGTCCACTCGTGGCACCCGATTTCGAGGCATGGTCCGAGGTTCGACATCGCAACCACGACTGGCTGACCGTCTGGGAACCCCAGAAACTCACTCACCTACCCGACCCCACGTACGACCGAGACGCTTTCGTCTCTCGTTGCTCACAACGAGACCGTGAAAGGCAGAACGGTGTCGCTTATGCCTATGGACTCTTCGTCGATGGTGACTTCGCAGGTGAAGTGAACCTGAACATGGTCCACCGCGGGGCACTGATGTCTGCAACAGTCGGATATTGGATCGATGAACTTCACGCCGGATGCTCGTACATCCCGGAAGGTGTGGTCGTGCTGATGCGTCATTCGTTCGAAGACCTCGGCTTGCATCGCCTCGAAATCTGCATCGTTCCGCGCAATCTCAACAGTCGTCGGGTCATGGAAAAACTTGCAATTCGCGAAGAAGGAGTGTCACTCCGCTTTCTCGAGATCAACGGGGTCTGGGAGGACCACGTCCGATACGCGATCACAGTCGAGGAATGGGAACAGCGTCGAGACGCTTTCGCACGCCAATGGCTGTGATCGCTCCGGATCAACGACGAATGATCACGACGCTCGAGTGAGATTGCGGTATGCAGCGATCCGTTGCTGCCGAACCACCGTACGCCGCTTCCACTCTTTCACCTTCCAGTGACGCAACTTGCGGGTGTCGGCGAGCTTCTTCACCGCACGCTCCGCATCATGGTGGTGAACCGGCTTCCATGCCGCTCCTGGCTCGACCGC
>JBIIKC010000150.1:0-4366 GCA_044233375.1 Ilumatobacteraceae bacterium | reverse complement strand
CGAAGGTGACCTGATCATGGCCGCCCAGTTCGCGACCCCCGAAAAGATCGCTTTCATCATCAAGCACACCTCCGGTGTCATCGTCGCCCCACTCACCGGTGAACGCTGCGACGAACTCCGTTTGCCGCTGATGGTCGAGCACAACACCGAGAGCCACCGAACCGCATTCACCATTTCCGTCGATCTGATCGAGGGGACCAGTACCGGCATCTCCGCTTCGGACCGCTCCGCCACTCTTCGAGCCCTCGCCGATCCCAACATCGGCTTTGCGGCATTCGCCCGTCCGGGACACATCTTTCCGCTTCGTGCACGCGAAGGCGGTGTCCTGAAGCGCGCTGGTCACACGGAAGCTGCCGTGGATCTTGCGCGTCTCGCCGGTCTCGAGCCGGCAGGGATCATCTGCGAGATCACGAAGGACGACGGTTCGATGGCTCGCCTTCCGGATCTCGTGGAGTTCGCCAAGGAGCACGGTTTGCTCCTGTCGAGCATCGCCGAGTTGATCAAGTATCGACGTCACAACGAAAAGCTCGTCACTCGAATCGGACAAGCGCAGGTACCAACCGATTGGGGCGTGTTCACCTGTACTGCGTACCGCAGTGATCTGGACGACACCGAACATCTTGCTTTCTCTCTTGGAGACGTCGACAGCGGTGATCCTGTTCTCGTGCGTGTTCACAGCGAATGCCTCACCGGTGATGTGTTCGCCAGTCGTCGCTGTGACTGCGGACCGCAGTTGCATTCGGCGATGTCTCTCATCAGCGCAGAGGGTCGCGGAGTGGTCGTGTACCTGCGCGGTCACGAGGGTCGGGGTATCGGAATCGGACACAAGATTCGGGCCTATTCGCTCCAAGACGGTGGTCTCGACACCGTCGACGCCAATACTGAACTCGGACTGCCGATCGACAGTCGCGAATACGGAATCGGTGCGCAGATCCTCGCCGACCTGGGCGCCCACAAGTTGCGCCTGATCACCAACAACCCCGCCAAGTACGGCGGAATCGAGGGTTACGGGCTCGAGATCGTCGAACGGGTGTCGTCGAACATCGCTCCAACACAGGAGAATCTCAAGTACCTGCAGACCAAACGCGATCGAATGGGACATCTTCTCGATCTTCCCCAATCGATCACAAAAGGAGCCGAATCATGACCAGGATCAACAGCAATCAAGTCGCTCCCCAGGACTTGGACGGTTCGAGCTTGTCGATTGCCATTGTCTGTGCACGTTTCAACGATCACATCGTGTCCGAGCTCTTGGCTGGAGCCCGCCGAGGTCTCGAACGCTGCCGCGTTCCGAAATCAGCGATCGAAGTCGTCTGGGTGCCCGGAGCATTCGAGATTCCTCTTGCCGCCATTTCGCTCGCCGGATCCGGCGCTTACGACGCTGTGATCACGCTCGGTGCAGTCATTCGCGGTGATACGGCCCACTTCGAGTTCGTTGCGGGAGAGTGTGCGAGGGGCATCCAGAATGCCCAGATGGAGACCGGTGTTCCGATCATGTTCGGTGTTCTCACCGTCGACACCAACGAGCAAGCTGTCGAGCGATCAGGGCCCGGCATCGACAACAAGGGTGACGAAGCCGCTGTCGGAGCCGTCGAGATGGGACTTCTGATCAACCAGATCACGGAGACGTACCCGAACCTGGACTGACGACTCGAACGGTCGGTCGGGAACGCAACACGGCAGGCTCTCGCCGTCTCGTTCGCGCAGTTCCCACACACGTTCATGAGCATGTCAAGAAAGTGTCAGGGAGCGCGGTCGACGCTCGCTTCTCTGATCTCAGCAGCCGCACTGGCTGCAACAACGCCAGTCGCCTTCGCTTCCACATCATCCGCCGCCGATCCATCCCTCGTCTCCCGACTCGAGACCTTGGTCTTTCGAACGTCGATCGGTGATTTCACTCGTATCGCATCTCGTCCCGCGGCTGCCGACTCGACTTTCGATTGGTCGACAGACCTCTGTTCGGCCCCCCTGGTCGGAAGCACTGGGCGGTCGTTCGACTTCACCGCCGCCTGTACCCGACACGACTTTGCGTATCGCAACTACAAACGTGCCGATGTGGCGAACTCGAAGCGCGGTCGTGTCTGGACAAGTCGGACACGACATCGCATCGACTTGCAGTTCCAACGCGACATGATCGATCACTGTGCCCGGCGAGGTGTCACTGAGCGACCTTCGTGTCGTATCTGGGCTGAAACCTTCTACCGGCTCGTTCGCATCGCCGGCGGTCCGTGAGACCAAGATTCTCGACGATCCGAGAAGATCGTCCGATCAGAGCAAGGGAAGAAGTGGTAACTCGTACACACATGTCTCGACTTCCACGAGGTGGTCCACTGCGGGGCCGAATTGGACGCGCGACACCTCGAAACCAGCGCGTTCGGCAACGGATCGAGACGCTGCGTTGTCCCTTGCGATGGTCGCGACCATGACGTCCACCGTGATCTCACCGGTGGCGCAACGTCGATCGATCTCGTTTCGAACGAGACCAATCGCCTCGACCACGAATCCCCGACCGCGGTACACAGGCGAGATCCAGTATCCGATCGACGCCCGGCGAAGTTCGATGTCGTGGATCGAGATCACACCAACGGGTTCACCCGAGGCAACGGACTGGATGACCCAACGCGCGAATTCAGAAGTTGGCGCAGACACGAATTCCGAGGCGTGATCGACGGTGTACGGACGCGGCACTCGAGTCCATCTCTGAATCTCCCTGTCTTGGCAGGCTTCGAAGATCCAATCGACGTCGCTGGACGCCACCTGGCGCAATCTCACGGCGGTCACTCCCGAACCCCGTGGACCAGACAGAGCAACTCGTGCAACATGCGTGCAGTCGCCCCCCAGATCGTTTCGTCATCGAGGTGGAAGAAGTACATCGGCCGTTCACCAGTTTCCGCAGACTGATCGAACGTCCACCATTCCCACGAGAAAGTGTCCGGCCGAGCCAGTTCGGCCAAAGGTACCCACAGAGCCCGGTCGACTTCCACCGAATTCAACTGAAGGTCCGTCTTGGAATCGATCGAGGCAATCACCGGAACGATGTAGGAGCGGCTGACGAACGTCGACAACGGACTCAATTCGGTGTGCACCGTCACCAGATGCGCGGGAATCCCCACCTCCTCCCACGTCTCACGGAGTGAAGCGTCGACGATGCTCTCGCCTTCGTCGACTCGCCCACCCGGAAAGCTGATCTCGCCACGGTGGTTCGACATCGACTGTGATCGGCGCGTCAACAGGATCTCTGCTCCGGAGGGACCTTCCGCCAGCAATCCCATGACTGCTGAAATGCGTTCATCCGATCGCGGTGACGACGTCACGCCCACGAGGGACACTCGTGTCTCGAGTTGGGCACGGATCGAGTCAAGTGCGAAGTCGACGTCGCGACCGTCCCACACGGGAGGACCGGCATCACGTCGCCTCGACGGTTCCGGGATGATCTGATCCCCTCCGGGTCTCTTCATCCTCGCCATTGATCTTGCGGCTCCGTCGATGCACTCGGTTCACCGGCGAACCGGTCAACCGTCAGCTCGTGCGCTGTGGCCGCCACCCACTGGCCTGAAGTTCCTGGAACAACTGGTCGAGACCGGCCTTTTTCATGGTGGTCATCGTCTTACCGGGTGACTCCTCACCACGTTCCCATTCTTCCCACGCCTGGACGATCTTGGCCAAATCTGCGTCGGGGCGTTCGAAGGTGGATGACATGGAAGCAAGTCTACGACTGAGGTCGAACCTTCAGTCCCTGCGCGGACCATCGGTCTGTCTGGCTCGCCATTTCGCCCTCGCCTGACCTGCGAGAGTTCCTGCAACTCGACCTGCCGTACGACCGATCTCATCGGGTCTGTCGCTTGCTCCTGGCTGAGTCGCAGGTGACTCAGGCGTGATCGTCCGGGTCGCCCGTTCTCGCTTCGGCGCATAGCTCGTGTTGAGAACGACGGTGGCGAACACGAAGACGCAGCACCCAAGGATGATCCGGGTGCCGACATCGAGACCGGGTATGACTGTGCCAACGATCCCGAGGACGACCAGAGCGATGTCGAGAATCCGATGCACCTTTCGACTGATCAGGCGGAAGGCACCGAATGGTCCATCGACCGTTGCCGCATTGAGAAGTACCAAGCCACCGATCACCGCAGGAACTGCAGGGGATGGACTTTGCAAACCGGAGCCGATCAGTGCGATGCCGATGATGTACTCGGCAATTTGGTGCAACCAGAACGGACGCTTGACTCGCTCGGACACCCGAGCAGACTACGACGCTTCGCACCCTCGGGGGATGACAACACAGCGAGGACGACCCGCGTGGAACCAAAAAGATCGACCCCGGGATTCCATCCCGGGGTCGATCTGAGAACCGAACGTTCATGATGTC
>JBIIKC010000149.1:0-4374 GCA_044233375.1 Ilumatobacteraceae bacterium | reverse complement strand
TATGGCCTCGATTCGTTTCCGTGGCTCTATGCCCGTAGTTCGATGGAAGGTTTGAACGAAGCTCCGATGCCGGATATCGCATCCGACGCCGGCGGCGTCATGCCCGATACGTCGGTGACCAACACCCAGGAGATCGACGTCGATGAAGGTGACATCGTCGAGACCGATGGCCGCTTCGTCTACAGCATCGTCGACAATCGTCTTCGCAGTGTCGATCTCGATTCGGCAACCTTGCTCGAAGAGATCGATTTGCCCACGGGTGAATCACAGATGATTCTCTCGGGCGCCCGTCTGATCGTCGTCACTAGCCAATGGGACGCAACTGCGGACACCGTTGTCACCATCTTCGGCGTTGCTGACGGAAAGCTCACCTTCGAAAGTCGTACGCATCTCGAGGGTCAACAGGTGTCGGTTCGATCCGTCGGTGACAACGTCTACGTCACGATCCGCAGTGGCATCGTCGAGCGTCTCGACTTCGTGACACCGCGTGACGGAACCGAAGGTCAATTGAAGGCGGCCGAAAAGCGCAACCGCAAAGTGATCGATGAACTGACCGCCGATCAGATCCTTCCCCGCATGTTCGACGAGAGCGAGATCGGCGGCCGTGGAGACATCTCGCCTGCTCTCGACTGCTCAGTTGTCGGTCACCCGAACGTTTTCAGTGGCTGGGGAATCACGTGGGTTGCACGAATCCCAACGAATGACGCTCCGAACATCTCGGGAGACGTGGGCATCCTCGCCGACTCACAGAATGCCTACACCTCGTCGTCATCGCTCTACGTCGCAACGACTCGATGGGACGACACGACGAACGAAGATCTTCTGCCCATGAAGCCCGAGCCGGTACACACGGATCTGCATGCCTTTTCACTGAACGACAGCGGAGCGTTCGAATATGCAGCATCGGGTCGAGTTCTCGGCACATTGCTCAATTCGTATTCGATGTCGGAATACGAAGGTGTGCTGCGAGTGGCAACCACGTCGTACGAATACGACTTCGGCAAGGGTCAGGACAACGGTGTTCATGCATTCCGACTCGAGGACGGACGTCTCGCCGAGGTCGGTTCCGTGCGCGGTCTCGGCCGAGGCGAGATGATCCAGGGAGTTCGATTCGACGGACCTCGCGGCTATGTCGTCACGTTCCGTCAAGTGGATCCGCTCTATGTCCTCGACCTTTCGAACCCGGAATCACCGGAACTTGTCGGAGAGCTCAAAATTCCCGGGTACTCGACCTATCTCAAGCCGATCGACGGTGACCGTGTGATCGCCATTGGCATGTCCGGAACCGATACCGGCTTCATCACCGGCGTGCAGGTGTCCGTCTTCGATGTTGCCGATCCGAGTGATCCGAAGTTGGTGGCAACCAGCGACATCGGTGACTGGAGCGAAGCCACATGGGATCCGCATGCGTTCCTCTGGTGGTCGCAGACCGGCCAGATCGTGGTGCCACGTGAGCTCATGTGCGAGGTTCCGGGAAGCACCGAATGCGGTTCAGCGGTCGTGCTGCGACTCGAAGGAACCCAATTGAGCGAACAAGGACGCATCGTGCAGTGGTTCCCGATCCGTCGTTCGGTCATCGCTCAGGGACGTTTGGTCACGGTGAGTGCGGGCGGAGTTCTCGTCACCGAACTCGACACCCTGCGATCGACCGAAGAGATCCGCTTCGACGTTCCGGGATTCGACGGTGAACAGGACTTCCCGCCGTTGATCGACTGAGACGTCCGTACACTGCAACGGATGTCCGGTCCGCTGCAGATTTCGTTCGTGACGTCTGCCAAGGACGTGGCCACCCTGCCGGACACTCCGGCAGAGGTGGCGTTCGTCGGTCGTTCCAATGTGGGCAAGTCGTCGTTGATCAACGCCTTGGCGAATCACAAGCAGCTCGCTCGTGTCTCCAACACCCCGGGCCGCACTCAGTTGATCAACTTGTTCACCCTCCCAGGAGGGGGAGCGATCGTCGACCTTCCCGGTTACGGCTATGCGGCTGTTCCTGGTCGTATCAAACAGGGTTGGCAGAAGATGATCGAGGGGTATCTCTTGAAGAGAGAGTCTCTCGTCAATGTCTTCGTTCTCGTCGACGGGGAGATCGGTCCGACGAAGTTGGACGTTCAGATGCTCACATGGTTGCGTGAGAACGGCGTATCCCACACGGTAGTTGCGACCAAGCACGACAAGGTCAAGTCGTCGAAGCGGGACACACGCAAACGAGAACTTTCTGCCGGCTGCATGCTCGATCCCGGTGACATCGTCTGGGTCAGTGCCACCAAAGGCACCGGAATCGACACATTGCGATCACTCGTCGTCGGTCACCTGAGCTGAGTCACTCGCCGGCAACAGGTGTCTGCAGCGGAGCAGGTGGGTTCGCCAACTCACGTTCGCCGTTCTCGATCGCTTCGAGCAGGTGAATCGCGATGTCCGCAACCTTCACGGCATCCTCTTCAGCCCCAGCGGCCTTCACACCGTCGTCCAGCATGATGTAGCAGAACGGGCATGCCGTTGCGACACGGCTCGCTCCTGTACTGATGGCTTCACGGGCTCGCTCGTCGTTCACCTTGGTGCCGATGGATTCCTCCATCCACATGCGGGCGCCGCCGGCGCCACAACACATGCCCTTCGTGCCGTTGCGGGGCATCTCGACGACTTCGATGCCCTTGATCGAAGCCACGACTTTGCGCGGCGCCATGTAGACGTCGTTGTGACGGCCGAGGTAGCACGAGTCGTGATAGGTGATGCGCTCTTCGAGCGACGCATTGCTCACATCCAGCTGACCCGAGTCGATCAACTGCTCGAGCAATTGCGTGTGGTGGATCACTTCGTAGTTGCCGCCGAGTTGCGGATACTCGTTCGCGAGAGTGTTGAAGCAGTGCGGGCACTGGGTGATGATCTTCTTGACTCCCATGCCGTTCAGCATGTCGACGTTCGGAATCGCGAGCATCTGGAACAGGTACTCGTTACCGGATCGACGAGCAGAGTCGCCTGTGCACATCTCACTCGGCCCGAGAATCGCCACGTCGATACCGGCGCGCTTGAGCAGCTTGGCCATCGACTGGGTGACTTTCTTGTTCTTGTCGTCGAACGATCCTGCGCAGCCGACCCAGTAGAGGTACTCGTGGCTGAGTGACTGACCCGGATCCACGATGTCGACATCGAGACCATTGGCCCAATCGCCGCGCTCACCCTGGTTCATCGCCCACGGGTTGCCCTGGTTCTCCATGGCTCGGTAGGCGTTTCCGAGTTCGGTCGGGAAGTTGCTCTCCATCAGAGACAGGTACCGACGCATGTCGAGGATCTTGTCGAGAATTTCGATGTTGACCGGGCAGATCTCGTCACAGGCCTTGCACGACGTGCACGCCCACACCTCTTCGGCGGTGATTCGTTCGAACAGCGAGTTGGCACCGATCGTGATCTCTGCGTCCGTGCCGAGCGGAGGAGTGACCTTGCCGCCAGGAGCGTGAGCGGCAGTGGCCGCCATCACTTCACCGGTCTTGAGGACGATCTCACGCGGGTCGAGCGGCTTACCGGTTGCATGGGCGGGACACACGCTCGTGCATCGTCCGCACATCGTGCAGGCGTCGGTGTCGAGGAGTTGCTTCCAAGTGAAATCTTCGACCACGGCCGCGCCGAACGTCTCGAGCGACGTCTCGGTGAGATTCGGCATCGCCTTCATCGCACCTTTCGGACGATCGCGATCGCGTAGATACATGTTGAGCGGTGAGGTGAAGATGTGGCGCAACATCGTGATCGGCAGGATCACGAGGAAGGCAACGAATGTCAGTACGTGAGCGATCCACCAGCCCTGATGCCAGAGTTCGAGAGTTCGCTGGGCGGAGCCGTCGACGAGTTGAGCGAGCGGGTAGCCGACAAACGACCACTTCTCGTGATCCATATTCTCGCCCGACGCGGTGTTCTCGGCGATACGGAACATCTCGGCACCGAAGCCAGTGACACCGATTCCGAGGAGAACTGCAAGGATCACCGCGTGTTCGGGCTTGGACTTGATGCGGATGCGATACGGACGCTGCACGTACCGGCGAAGGATCGCCCACACGACACCGCCGGTGAACATGAGGCCGGCGAAGTCACCGACGAAGACATACCCGCGGTAGACGTCGCCGTGGAGGAACTTGAGACTTTCTGGCAACTGGTGATCGAGTTCGAGCGCTGTTGTGACACCGAGCAGAATCAGAAACCCGAAGTAGATGAGCGAGTGCATGAGACCTGCGGCTGAATCACGCAGAAGTGTGCGCATGTAGACACCCGCACGGAAGTCCGCGAGTCGACGCATCGCGTTCTTGGTCGTCGTCTTGCGACGATCGGGCGCTCCTCGTTCCCAGTTCCGAATGCGGTCGGCGAAGCGGAAGGAGCCCCAGAGCA
>JBIIKC010000148.1:0-4387 GCA_044233375.1 Ilumatobacteraceae bacterium | reverse complement strand
AGGAGTGGACGAATTGGATCGTGTTCTCGGGGGCGGCCTGGTTCCCGGCTCCGTGACACTTCTCGGAGGCGAGCCCGGAATCGGCAAGAGCACACTCCTCCTCCAGACATTGGCCCACCGAGCTGGACGAACGTTGTACGTATCTGCCGAGGAAAGTGCCCAGCAGGTTCGCCTGCGAGCGGAGAGATTGCACGCGGTCCGAGACGATCTGTGGCTCCTGTCCGAGACGGTTCTTCCCCACATCGTTTCTGCACTGAACGAACTGTCACCGGAACTCGTGATCATCGACAGCATTCAGACGTTGATCGATCCTCAACTCGGGTCAGCACCAGGAAGTGTCGTCCAGGTGCGCAGTTGTGCGCATGCGCTCGTCGGAGAAGCCAAGACGCGCAACATTCCGATCATCCTCGTCGGTCATGTCACCAAAGACGGAGGCCTCGCTGGACCACGGGTGCTCGAACATGTCGTCGACACGGTGCTTCAGTTCGAAGGCGAACGACATCACTCGCTTCGACTTCTGCGAGCTTCCAAACATCGCTTTGGGCCGACCACGGAGTTGGGTCTGTTCGAAATGGTGGAAGAAGGATTGCGCGGAGTGCCCGATCCGAGCGCTCTCTTTCTGTCCGATCGACAGACCGGCATTCCCGGAAGCGTTGTCATTCCCACGCTCGAAGGTCAACGGCCTCTCATGGTCGAACTTCAGGTTCTCACGAGCGAAGTACGCGGGGACACCCCTCCCCGTCGCAGTGTTCAAGGCCTCGACTCCACCCGTCTGGCCATGCTGCTCGCCGTTCTCGCTCAACGATTGAAACAACCCGTCTCGAGTCATGACGTCTATGCCTCGGTGGTGGGCGGTGTGCGAATCGGCGAACCCGGAAGCGACCTCGGTCTCTGTCTCGCTGTTCTTTCTGCTCTCGGCCGACAACCCCTCAAACCCGACACCATCGCCTTCGGAGAAGTCGGGCTCGGCGGAGAGGTGCGCCAGGTGCCCCACTCGGCACGGCGTCTGGCCGAAGCAGCACGCCTGGGATTTGCAACAGCGGTGGTTCCTGCGAAGACACCCGATGTCGATGCAGACATCGACATCGTGAGAGTTGCGACGGTACGGGAAGCGATGAAAGCACTCGGTCTCACCGGTTCGACCACGTGAAGACACGTGCGCAATCGATCTCCCGGATTCCGCGTCACACCCACCCCGTAGAGTCCTGACCATGGAGATCCTCATTGGAGTCGCATTCGTCACCCTCGCTGTTGTGATCGTGGCGCTGATCATGGTTTTCCGCCGCCTCTCGGTCCCGACGAATGGGGCTGTTCCCGTCGATCCTGCGCAATTGAATGCCGACGTTGCGCGCACCGTCGGTGATGCCCTCTCCCGGGCACTGGATGATCTGAGTGAACGAGCCCGGCGCGATCGGGAGGAATCACTGCAGATGGTCGGTGAGCTGGTGACTCGCATGGGCACCGAGCAATTCGGTACCCGAGCCGAGCTGATCAACACCACCATGGCCAACGTCAAGAGCGAAATGACCGAGCAACTGCGCAGCCTCGACCTTGCCATCACGGCTCTGCGCGAGAACAACGCCCAACAGTACGGAAACATGGAACAGGCCGTCATCGCCTTGTCCAAGCGAACGGAAAGCCTGAACGAAGTCCTGTCCAACTCGCAAGCACGCGGACAATGGGGTGAACGTCTCGCGGAGGACATGCTGCGTGCTGCCGGCTTCATCGAGGGAGTCAACTACCACAAACAAGGTCAGATCGAAGGTGGTGGTCGTCCCGACTACCGATTCAGCATGCCGCCGGACCGAGTGCTGTTCATGGACGTCAAATTCCCTCTCGACAAGTACGTCGAATATCTGAATGCTGAATCCGACCATCAGCGAGACACTGCAAAACAGTCCTTCATCCGAGCGGTTGGAGGACACGTCGATTCACTTGCGAAACGCGACTACATCGACAAGTCGGAGCACAATGCCATCGATTACGTGTTGATGTTCGTCCCGAACGAGAGCATCAGCGGATTCGTGCACGAAGTCAGCCCGAACCTCATCGATCAAGCACTCGATCGCAAAGTGGTTCTCTGCTCACCGTTGACTCTGTACGCATTTCTGGTGGTCATTCGCCAGGCCGCTGACAGCTTCCACACCGAGAGAACTGCTGCCGATGTCATGAAGCTCGTGAACAACTTCGACAAGCAATGGAAGGAATACACCAAGGCCGTCGAAGGTGTCTCGGACAATTTCCGCAAGTTGAACGACTCCCTCGAGTCGATCACCCCAGGGGGAACGCGATTCAAGAAGCTTGCTGTTCCCGTGCGGGAGATCGAGAAACTTCGGAAATCCCAAGGGGTTCCCGAGCTCGAGACTGGCGAACTTCAACACCTGACTCTCGATGCCGCTGCCGACGATCTCGATGATTGACGAGACACCCAACTGCGCGTCTCGATGACAGCGTTTCGTCAGTTGTTTCTCGACAGCGAACTCCAGAGTTCGACCATCTTGGGACTCGGTCGAGCGTCTCCCCAATCGTCACTCATCAGCGATCGACAGTAGGACTCCCATTCGGCGACGAGTGACGTCCTGTCTCCAGCCCGGGCGTGCTGGCGCATGCGAATCGACACGAGTCCCTCGTGTCCGGGGACAGCACACAAACCCTTGGCGGTGCTCCGGTACACGATCTCCGAGTCTCCCGTCTCGAGACCGAACTCGGCGCAGAACATCGAAGCACGCACGATGAGCATTGCGATATCGGTGGTCAGACCGGTTCCATCTCGCCAGAGATAGCGCGATCCATCGAACGGACAACCCCGCACCAGTTCGAGAGCGAACATCAGCACTTCCGGTCCACCATCGTCCGGATACCTTCGGACATGATCGAGGCACTTTTCGAGAAGGCTCACATCGGTGACGATGCGGGGATGCAATGGCAACTCGTCATTGAGAGTGACAGAGAGCCATTGATCTCCCTCGGGCGGCAGTTCGAATGCCGTCAATGTGCGGCGAACGTCAGAGGTGATGTTGGAGAACGTCGAATCCTTCACAGGTACGTTCCACATGTCCGCACGTGCAGACGAGCGTCTCCGTCGCTCTGGATGGAGAGCCAGCCACAAGACGAGTTCCTCACTTCGTGATCGCTCGAATGACACTTCTCCATGCTCCACGTGTTCGACGCTGGGTCGTCCCATGACCCGGACGATGAAAGAGACGTCGCCGAGCATCGACTGCACAAGTGGATGGTGTGTGATCGTCTTTTCGGATCGATCCACCGTCCTGACCTTCGAGCAGAGCGATTCAGGGGACCGGAGTGCATCTGCTCCTTCTCCGATGAGTCGAGTGATCGAAGCCCGCTCACCTTCACCGCATGCGGTCGGAAGAATCGGGTGTTCCATCGGGAGCAGATACCACGAACCTTGTCTCGATACGAGACCGCACTCCACATCTTCGTTCGATTTCGCTCCCGGAATGCAGAGCACTCTCGTCGATGTCGAGTCGACGAGAAGAACTGATGGAGATTCGCGGCAGTGCAACACATCGGCGACACGCTGTGCGCGGTTGTTATCCGAAACCACAACTTGGCGAGACCCGAGGAGATTGTTGTCGATCGAACTGATCAGATTCACCGATGTGTGCAACGGAGACAACGAGATCGATTGACACAAGCCATCCCATACCGCATCGGCCTGTGCGTCTCTCCCAGCCACGAAGAAAGCTCCTGCGCTCTCGAGATTGACCCATACCGCTCCCGCCCGAGTGACTCCAACTGGAACGAGGACAGGGATCCGCGCATTCGAATCTCCTGCGTAGCGACTGAGTTCAGCGAGGGAGAGTTCGGCACCGAGCACGAGCACTCGGTCCGATACGCGCGTCCAAGGTGGACAGTTGGCTTGGCTGTTCGAACCCTCCACGTGGATGAGCCCTGTCGGATGCTGAATCAGCCACCGAAAGCCTGCATGTCCTCCCGCAAGGAGAGAACGAACAGCGAGGTCGAGTCGGGAAAGCGCGATGTCGTCACCGTGGCGCATCACCTCGGATTCGAATTGGAGAGCAAGCGGATCGAGAGCTTCGGATGAATCCGAACGCAATGATGCGTTTCGCTTCCGATGGAGTCGCCACGAGACTCCGACTGCCACCAGGATCGAGACGAGAAGTACCTCTCGTGAAAGGACTTGACGGGATTCAGTACCCGCATCGAGACCACTGGCTACCTCGACGAACTCGATCGGTGACATGGCCTGAGCTCGGGGCGTCACCGAGTTCAACGCAACGGGGGCGAGCATCAGGAGGCGAAGAACGAGTCTGGTCAGCGGACGGTCGACTCGAGTCGGATCACGTCCCCGCCAGTGGCACACCGCAACACTCACCGACGCCCACACGATTCTCGACCAAGT
>JBIIKC010000147.1:0-4397 GCA_044233375.1 Ilumatobacteraceae bacterium | reverse complement strand
GCTCTCGACTCCAGTCACTCTCTGCACTCTCGTGGCGACGTTTGATCCAGGGGATGATCCCCTCGAACGACGTGTTGAACTGGCGCGCCCGTCCGTAACGATTCTTGAATTTGACCGTGAGGTTTCCCGGAAGACCGTACAGGACGATCTTTTGCGACTTTGCGGGAAGCTTTCCCCACGGCTTGTCGAGATCGATGTTGTTGTCCACTGCGACTGACTCGAGAACCCGAGTGAAGAATCCGGTCGTTGCGCTTCGCCATGGAGCAATCGCCCCTTCGGACAACGCCAGATCCGGATCGGGGATGACGAGCTCGGGGTCGACTTCGAATGTGGTCCCCAACCCGTCGCAGGTCTCACATGCGCCGAAGGGAGAGTTGAAGGAGAAATTCCGAGGTGCCGGCTCGTCGTAGGAAATGCCACATGTCGGACAAGCAAGGTGTTGGCTGAAGGTCAAGGACTCGTTGTCATCCTCGTCTCGCCCGACGATCTCGATCATCGCCACGCCTTCGGCGAGCTTGAGTGCTGTTTCGAGGCTGTCCGTCAAACGACGCTCGATGCCGTCCTTCCGCACGAGACGATCGACGACGATATCGATCGAGTGCTGCTCGTAACGCGCGAGCTTTTCATCACGTCCCAGAAACTCGGCGATGTCCACGAGCTCACCGTCGACTCGAGCGCGCACGAATCCTTGCCCAGCCAGGTCGTTGAGAAGCGTGTCGTAATTTCCCTTTCGACTTCGCACGACCGGGGCGAGAACTTGAAATCGGGTTCCTTCAGCCAATGTGAGGACTCGATCGACGATCTGCTGGGGAGTCTGACGAGACAAGCGCATGCCGTCTTTGGGACAGTGCTGAACCCCGATTCGTGCGTACAACAGACGTAGGTAGTCGTAGACCTCGGTGATCGTGCCGACAGTCGACCGCGGATTTCGGCTCGCGGACTTCTGATCGATCGAGATCGCTGGTGAGAGACCCTCGATCACATCGACGTCGGGCTTGTCCATCTGCCCGAGGAATTGCCGTGCATAGGCACTCAACGACTCCACGTAGCGACGCTGACCTTCGGCATAGATCGTGTCGAATGCCAAGGAGGACTTTCCCGAGCCGGACAGACCAGTGAAGACGATCATCTTGTCGCGTGGTAGATCCACGCTGATGTTCTTCAAATTGTGTTCACGCGCTCCGCGAACAACGAGACGATCGGACATAGTCGAAGGCTAGTGAGCAGGCGTCGGATGGGAGTCAACCCGCATCGCGCAATTCCCGTCGAAGTTCGTTGATTTCGTCACGAAGGCGAGCTGCGTACTCGAACTTCAGATCTGCAGCAGCTTCGTGCATCTCTTCTTCCAAGGTACGAACGAGTCGAGCAATCTCCTGTTGGGGCAATGTCTTCAACTCGGTCTGGATTCGACTCTTTTCCTTCTGCCGTCGACGGTCCTTGTTCGGTACTGGGGCTGTTCCATCTCCATCTGGGCGCAGGATCGACAAGATGTCCCCAACGGCCTTGCGAATCGTCTGCGGGTTGATGCCATGTTCCAGATTGTGCGCAACCTGGAGCTGACGGCGACGGTTCGTCTCCGCAATTGCGTTCTGCATCGACGGAGTCACAGTGTCTGCGTACATCACAACTTGTCCATCGACATTTCTCGCTGCTCGACCGATCATCTGGATGAGCGAGGTCTGGCTTCGCAGGAAGCCCTCCTTGTCGGCATCCAGGATGGCGACAAGGCTCACCTCTGGAAGGTCGAGACCCTCACGAAGCAAGTTGATGCCCACGAGGACATCGAATTCACCGAGGCGCAACGAGCGAATGATCTCAATTCGCTGAATCGTGTCGATATTGCTGTGGAGATAGCGCACGCGCATTCCCTGTTCGAGCAGGTACTCGGTCAGGTCTTCGGCCATCTTCTTGGTCAGTGTCGTGACCAGGACTCTGTCGCCTTTGAGGACTCTTTCGTTGACCTGCTCGATCAGATCGTCGATTTGGCCCTTCGTCGGCTTCACGATGACTTCAGGATCGACGAGACCAGTGGGGCGAACGATCTGCTCGACCACCCTTTGCGAGATTCCCAATTCGTACTGACTTGGAGTTGCAGACAAGAAAACACATTGGTTCACCCGCTCCATGACTTCGTCGAACTGCAATGGGCGGTTGTCTCGTGCACTGGGCAGACGAAATCCGTGCTCGACAAGGATGTCCTTGCGACTTCGATCTCCCGCGAACTGTCCGTGCAGCTGGGGAACGGCAACGTGGCTCTCATCGATAACGAGCAAGTAATCATCCGGAAAGTAGTCGAGCAGTGTGAACGGTGGCTGGCCAGGTGCTCGGCCATCGATGTGCATCGAGTAGTTCTCGATCCCGTTGCAGTATCCGACTTCGGACATCATCTCGAGGTCGTACTGGGTTCGCATTCTCAACCGCTGTGCTTCGAGGAGTTTGCCTTCGGCCTCGAAGTACGCGAGGCGCTCTTGCAGCTCGCTCTCGATTCCACTGATTGCGCGGCGCATTCGGTCGAGACCGGCGACATAGTGAGTTGCCGGGAAAACGACGACCTCCCGAAGTTCCTTGAGAGTCTCACCTGTCACTGTGTCGATCATCGTCAGACGCTCGACTGTGTCACCGAACATTTCGACGCGCAGAACCGACTCCTCATAAGCAGGGTGAATTTCGATCGTGTCACCGCGTACTCGAAAGTTCCCACGACCGAGGGTCATGTCGTTGCGATCGAATTGCAGATCGACCAGCCGTCGCAGGATGCTGCGCATGTCGTAGTCGACTCCTGTGTGCAACTCCAAGAGCTGGCCGCGGTACTCGTCGGGGTCCCCCATTCCGTAGATACAAGAAACCGATGCGACCACGATGGTGTCACGCCGAGTCAGAAGTGCAGCAGTTGCGGAATGGCGCAATCGGTCGATCTCATCGTTGATGGAGGAATCCTTTTCGATGAACGTGTCGGACGCCGCGATGTATGCCTCTGGCTGGTAGTAGTCGTAATAGCTGACGAAGTACTCGACCCGGTTGTCTGGGAAGAACTCCATCATTTCCTGCGCCAACTGAGCAGCGAGGCTTTTGTTCGGAGCGAGAATCAGAGTTGGCCGTTGAGTCTTCTCGATCGTCCAGGCAATCGTTGCGCTCTTTCCGGAACCCGTGATTCCGAGCAAAGTCTGGTATCGCAATCCCTCTTCGATGCCATTCGAGAGTTCTGCAATTGCGGTCGGCTGATCGCCAGCCGGCGAATACTCCGACACGACCCGAAACGGGATCGACGCCTGGGCCCCGATACTCGGCGGCGAACCACCACCGAGAAAAGGCTCCACTTGCGAGGTCATGCTCCGAGGCTACAGCCGAGCGGTGAGTAGGTCGAACATGTGTTCCGTTGGACGGATCAGGAGTCGCCAGAGCCTGTTCGCTTCGGCGGCACCGGCTCGAAGTCCGGCGGCAACTGAGGCAGAGCGGTCAGCCACGCCCACAGTGCATCGACCTGGGCGACGAGATCCTCTCGTGTGCCGCTGTTGTCCACGACGAAATCCGCTTTCGAGAGTCTCTCCGCGCGTGTCGCCTGCCGACTCATGCGTGCTCGCGCATCGTCCTCGGAGAAACCGCGAAATTCGACGAGGCGCGCAATCTGAAGTTCCTCGGGAACGTCGACGACGATCCGCGCTTGGAGACCCTCACGAGGATTCTCGGTCAGGAGAGGAATGTCGAGAACGACGACATTGTGTGTCTCGCGCTGATGGAGGACACGTCGGTTCATCTCGGCCCCTACCGCCGGGTGAACGATCCCGTTCAACTTCTTCAAGGCATCCGGATCCTTGAAGACGATGTTGGCCATCGCCTGACGGTCGAGTGCACCACTCGAATCCACCACGGACGGACCGAATGCCTCGACGAGTTGGTCGATGACCGGCGAGCCAGGCTCCTGGATCTCGCGCACGATCGCATCCGCATCGACGATCACGGCACCTCGCGCTGCGAGCATCTCCGACACAGTCGACTTCCCAGAGCCGATCCCACCCGTCAAACCGACAAGAATCACGCCTCCACCCTAGATCGCTGGAACATCTCGGGAGATCTTGATGGAATTCCAATCCACTCGATTGGAATTCATTCGAGAATTGTCGATCGTGTCTGCTCGTGATCTCTCTGTCGATCAATCAGTTGTCCACCCAGTCGAAACGGATTACCGAGTATGCGTTGTGACCGCTCATGATCTGATTGCGGACTTGATCTCATCCGCGTTCGCCGCTCGGGGCCTGACCGTCGTGCACTCTCCTGATGCAAATTTCGAGAGCGTCGCAAGATCGCATCGAGGCTGCGATGTCGTTGTGATCTGTTCCTGGGCCGTGCCACGGCAGGGCCGGCACCTCACTCGATCTCTCGTCTCGGCGCACCCTGGG
>JBIIKC010000146.1:0-4408 GCA_044233375.1 Ilumatobacteraceae bacterium | reverse complement strand
GTGTTCCTTGAACTCCTGGCGGATTGCCTCGAGCAGGTCGCGACTGGTGATGCCTCGATCACCGCCGTCGATGATGCGCTTGATCGCAGACTTCTTCGCACGTCGAACGATGTTTTCGATCATTGCACCTGACGCAAAGTCTTTGAAGTACAGGACTTCTCGGTCGCCGTTCTGATACGTGACTTCGAGGAAACGATTCCTTTCGTCTGCGCTGTACATGTCCGCCGCCGCAGTCCGAATCATCGACTCTGCCGCCGCAACCGCAGAGCCGGCTCGGGCTGATTCCTCTGCACAGAGTGGAAGATCAGCGGTGAGATAGCGAGCAAATATCTGCTCGGCAGCCTCCCGATCCGGACGTTCGATCTTGATCTTGACATCGAGTCGTCCCGGCCGCAGGATCGCTGGATCGATCAGATCCTCTCTGTTGGTGGCTCCGATGACGATGACATTCTTCAAGCCTTCGACGCCGTCGATCTCGGCTAGCAGTTGGGGAACGATGGTCGACTCCATGTCAGACGATATGCCTGAGCCACGCGTGCGGAACATCGAGTCCATTTCGTCGAAGAAGACAATGACCGGCCAACCCTCCTCGCTCTTGTCGCGTGCACGTTGAAAGATCAATCGAATCCGACGCTCGGTCTCGCCCACGTACTTGTTCAACAACTCAGGACCCTTGATGTTGATGAAATAGCTGCGACCCTTGTCGTCCCCGATCCGAGCTGCAACCTTTCTTGCGAGGCTGTTCGCAACAGCCTTCGCTATGAGCGTTTTGCCACAGCCTGGCGGTCCGTAGAGAAGAATCCCCTTCGGGGCGGGCAGTTGGTGTTCAGCGAACAACTCCTGATGAAGAAACGGAAGTTCGACAGCGTCCGCAATCTGCTCGATCTGATCGTCGAGACCGCCTATCTCCGAGTAGCTGATGTCCGGCACTTCCTCGAGCAGCAAGTCCTCGACATCGGGACGAGGTAGAAGTTCGAGAAGGAGATTCGTTCTCGGGTCGAAACGTACGCTGTCGCCACTTCTCAACCTCGTACCTCGGAGCACATCTGCCAGTTCGCACACGATCTCTTCATCACTTCGTCCGAGAACGATCGCGCGAATGCCGTCCTCCAGCACCTCTTTGACAGTGACGACTTCGCCCACGCCCTCGGCTCGACGAGACGTCACCACGTTCAGGCTTTCGTTGAGAACTACTTCGGCACCTCTCTCGAGAAGGTCGATGTCGATCTCGGGATGAAGATTGACCCGCATCTTGCGTCCCGCAGTCAGCACGTCCACAGTTCCATCGTCGTTCTTGCCAACAATGACTCCGTAAGCCGATGGTGGCTGCGAAAGCTTTTCCACCTCCTCGCGAAGGTTGGCGATGTTCTCGCGAGCGTCTCTCAACGTGGCACTCAGTCGCTCGTTCTTTGCTGTCTCTTGGGCGAGCAGGCCTTTGGTCTCGAGGAGTCGTTCCTCCAAATGGCGAAGTCGACGGCCAGGATCGGTGATCGAGTCGAAACGTACCTCGCTGGACGAATCTTCAGTGCTGTGAGCCCCTGAAGAGACGGATGCATCGGAAGCCGCACTCGAGGGCTGCCTGCCTGCACCATCCGTCCTCGGCTCACCCACGCTCACTGCCTCCCTGTGCGAACGATCACGAAACTACACCGCTGCTACCGCAGTTGACGTGGCGGGTCGTGGTAAACTGCTTGAGTCGGATCGTCCGGCAACGACTCACGAGGAGCTCTCGAGACTGATGAAGGTTTGGATCGACCAGGATCTCTGCACCGGCGACGGACTCTGCGAGGAGATCGCGCCTGATGTGTTCACCCTTCTCGATGACGGTCTTGCCTACGTCAAGGAAGGCGACAAGATCTTCGCGACAGCAAAGGGAAACCCTCAAGGTGCAGATGGTCTTGCGAACATTCCCGACGGACAGCTCGACGGAGTGATCGAATCCGCCGAGGAATGCCCCGGCGAGTGCATCTTCATCGAGCCCTGATCTTCTCCCAGCGGTACCCGCTGAGTGTTGGATGACTCAGGAGTCGTCGTCTGATGTTTCATCGCCAGGCACGGTCTCGGGAAGGGATCGATCCTCGATGAGGCGTGCCACGGTCAAAAACCCCGTATGTGCGACCATTCGATGATCCGGCCGCACCGACTGACCTTCGATGTGCCAGGTTCGATGGAGTACCTCCAGAGTTCTCGCCTCGACCCAGCGTGAAGAGGCGAGCGCCTCTCGGGTCTTTGCGGCTTGTGTGATCGAAGGAGTGTAGGCAACCAGAATCCCACCCAAACGAAGAGCATTCTCGGCATGCGGAACCACTCGCCACGGCTCCGGAAGATCCAGCACAACTCGATCGAAGCCGAGGCCGTCAATGCCCTCGTAACAGTCGCGGATCTCGATTCGGTACCTGCTGGCGATGTCATCACCGAGAAAGGAGACGACGTTCGACTGGGCCCTGCGCGCAAAATCCTCGCGAATTTCATATCCGGTGACATCTGCGCCATACCGCAACATCGCCATTGACAATGCACCCGAACCGACTCCGCTCTCGAGCACGCGAATACCCGGTCCGATGTCGGCAAGCATGCAGATGGGGGCAAGATCCTTCGGATAGATGACCTGAGCTCCACGAGGCATCTCGATGACGAAGTCTTCCAAGGTGGGCCGCACGACGATGTACCGGGAACCGCGTGTGGATTCCACTCGGCTGCCTTCTGGTCGTCCGATGATGTCCGCGTGTGCGACGAAACCCGAATGACTGTGAAACTCCCCGCCGTGCTTGAGCTCGATGACATACCGACGCTTCTTGGAATCGATGAGAAGCGCGCGATCTCCGATCCTGAACTGACTCATGATCGCCGCCCCTTCTTCAAGAGGAGTTCCACAGGTATCGGTTCCACTCGTGAAGCCCGTTCCTGCAGTCGGCAGAATGCACAGAATTCGGAGTCCTCCGCCCCAGTCGGCGCAGCGCAACGAGAACAGAATCCGATCGAGTCGAGATCCGTCACATGCCTGTCTCGAAGGAGAGGTGCCATGTTGTCGAGGAAACTCAGATAGAAGGAAGCTTTCGTTCCAGGGGACCTTTCCTCGATCTGGTTCATCACCTCTTTGTAGGTCAGGTGTCGATTGCCTGAGGCAAGTGGGCACTCTTCGACGATGTAGTCGATATCACGGACGACACACCATGCCGCCATTTCACGCTCTGACAATCGGACGAGTGGTTTGACCTTCTTTGGGAACCCGCCCCGAGCATCGAGGACCGGCAGTTGTCTCGACAGATAACCGACGTCCCATCGCAATGTGTTGCCGAAAAGTACTGCAACTTCGTCGTCAAGATTGTGGCCTGTGACCAGGACGTCGTATCCGTTGTCGAGAGCGAATCTGTCGAAGATGTGGCGCTTCGACATTCCGCAAGCCGAACAAGGAACACGGCCAGTGGTCTTGGCTGCGGTGGGAACGTCGAAGTCGTAGTCGCTTCGAAGGGAGACGACGTGGAGGGTGAGACCATTGTTCCGGGCGTAACGTTCGGCGAAATCCCTCGAATTCTCGCTGTAGTCACCAATACCCAAACCGATGTACAGCCCATCTGCGCTGTAGCCGAGTTCGTTCAAAATGTCCCAGACAGCAAGAGAGTCCTTGCCTCCTGACACGGCAACGAGCACTTTGTCCGCAGTGGAGAGCATGTCGAAGTCGTCGATGGCCTTTGTGACCTGTCGAAGGCACAGTTGCTGAAAGTGCTCGACACAAAAATTGGCGTTGTGACGAGGTAGATCGATGATCGCCGGTCCCCTGCACACACGACACTTCATCAGGTTCCCCCCGAAATGACTGGACGGACTTCGACTGTGTCGTCATCTTCGAGTTGGCCATCCCCGGGAACCAATTGGCCGTTGCGAATGACCAAGTGTGCTTCCCTGCTGAGACCGAGCTCCTGCAGAAGCGCACGAACGGTGCGCCGTCCAGGAACCGAAATTTCACGATTCGGGTTACGTAGAAGAATCTTCATTCGATGCTGAGAGGAGCAGTCATGACTCGCTCCGCTCCACCGAAGTGATCGTGATCGATTGTCCGGGCTGCAGAACTTCTCGAGCAACCATTTCAGGTCGACGAGAAGCCATTCTTGCAACGAGACGGATGATCCAGGCAACAGCCCCCACAACCGCCCAGACGCGTTGCCCCTTCAACAAACCGTCTTTCACGCCGCGCGTTCGAAGGTACTGCCCGAGGGAACCCATCGAATCAAACTCTCTTGATTTCGACGAGTGTCGAGCGTCGTCGACCCGATCGACGACCGAGAAAATAGAAAGCAGCGACTAGTACGAGTCCAACCACACCGGCTGCAAACAGAAAGTTCGTCTTTTTGTCCTCGACCTTGTCCTGAACGTCACCTTGCAGCGATCGAAGTTTGGCTTCGATGTC
>JBIIKC010000145.1:0-4412 GCA_044233375.1 Ilumatobacteraceae bacterium | reverse complement strand
CCTCGATCACATCGGACATGACCGGAGGTCAGGATCGACTGTTACGCCTCGCACTCGCCCACGTCGGCGAGCTGCCCTGACGGACATCAGTCGTGATTGCGGCGCTTGCGTACGTGTCGTCCATGCACTCGTGACCGCTTCATTGCGTGAATCGACGTCGACTCGTCGATCGGGATCGTGATTCCGTCCTTGTCGATGTCCTCTGGTTCTCCAGATGCTTCCCAGATAACTGCGCCTTCTTCTTTCGGCTTGCGTCCGAGAAGCTTGTCGAGACCGAGCATGCTGCTCGCCACGATGGCGCCCATCGCGCCGTACTTGCGTTGAGCACGCCGCACGAATTCGGCATCGGATGAATGAGCAGGAGTCATCGGCTCCTCGGGTCGATCTCGATCTGAAGTAGTCACGCGTGGTGAACGGTATGCGGGTCGTACGCCCATTGCACGATTGTGCCCCCGATTCGTCTGCTCATGTCGTCGCAATCGACTCGAGAACATCGAGCTTCGATGCTCGCCGAGCCGGGAAGATCGCAGCGAGAACTCCTACGACGATCGATGCAATGAGGATGTTCACAATCGTCGCAATGGGGATTTGCGTGGAGGTGATGAAGGAGTCGGGCAGTGCCCATGCAACCGACAGACCGAGCGGAACACCGACGACGATGCCAAGAGTCGCGCCGAACACCGAGACGATGATCGCCTCCCATCGGATCGAGCGTTTGAGAGCTTTACGACTCATGCCGACAGCGCGGAGAAGCCCGAATTCACGAGTGCGCTCGAAGACCGACAATGCCATGGTGTTCGCAATTCCGAGGACAGCAATGAAGATGGCGAAGATCAACAGCCCGTAGACGATCGACAGGAGTTGGTTGATCTGGTCTTCCTGCGCCTGTTGGAATTCGGCTTGGTTCTGAACTTCGGCACTCGGATAGTCGACAGCTACCGCCTCGACTGCTGATCTCGCATCTTCGACGGAGACTCCATCGGCAATCTTCGCACCGATGAAGAAATCTGTCGGTGGTGCATTCGAGACCGTACTGAGCGTCTCCAAACTCACGAGCCAGTTTCCGGCGATCGAGGAATCGTCGTAAATTCCTCCGACGTTCAGAGTGGATCGTGTGCCGTTCTGCCAAGTCACCTCGATGGCATCACCCAACCCGACAGCGAGATCGCGGGCAGGATCGGAATGGAGGAGGATTGCGCCATCGTTGATGCTTTCGATCGTTCCCTCGAGGAGGTCGATGTCGACGAGTTGTCCGAAAGCCTCTCCGCGCACCGCACCGATCTGCTTGGTCGATCCGTTCACTTGGGCATTCGTTGCGCGAAACGGGCTGACAGCGGTCAATTCAGGTACATCGGCCAGAGCCTCCGCAAATGCTGGGGGTAGACCTTGGAATCCGCTGCTGCTCACGAAGAAGTCAGCAGTCACCGAAGTGCTCAATTGGTCCGTGAAAGATTTCTTCACCGACTCGGCAACGACTGAAACCGTGCTGACGAGCGCCAGACCGACCATCAGGGCAGAAGCGGTCGAGGCTGTGCGCCTCGGAGTGCGCTGGGCATTTCGACTCGCCAATCGTCCGGGTACCGTGCGCGTCATCGGTCGGAATGGAACCGGTAGCACTTTGCTGATGGCCCTGCTGATCGGAGCTGCCACAGTGGTCGAAAGACTGGCGATTCCGAGGAACAGAAGGATTGCTCCAAGACCTGAACTCGACAGAGTTCCAGCAGCTCCACCTGGTTGGATGAAGAGTCCGACAGCGAGCAATGTGAGACCTGCAGCGAGAGTCGATGTCCCAACGACAAGGCGCTTGTTCCGCTGCAGGGCCGAAAAGCCGAGTTCCGGGCGCATTGCAGCGACGGGTGGAATGCGTCCGGCGCGCACTGCAGGAACAGCTGCAGCAGCGATGGTGACACCGAGACCGATGAAGAGTGAGACGAGGAACGTCCGCAATGAAATGGCGAGATTCGCTGAGGGGAATGCTGCCCCAGATGCATTGAAGACTGCAGTGATCGCTGATGCAACGCCCAGACCCGCAAGGAGTCCGAGGGCCGTTGCAAGGATGCCGATAACGAGCGCCTCACCGATGATCATCGAGCGAATCTGACGAGTACTCGCTCCGACGGCTCTCAGGAGGGCGAGCTCTCGCATCCGCTGGCTGACGATGATCGCGAACGTATTGAAGATCAAGAACGCACTGACGAACAATGACACTGCAGCGAAACCGAGCAGCACATTGCCGAAGATGTCGATGATGTCGTTGATCGCACCAGCCGTCTCCTCGGCGGACTGTTCCCCGGGGATCACTTCGTAGGCCGCGGGGAGCAAGGCGGAGACCTCGTCGATGACATCGTTCGCATCAACGCCGTCATCGAGTCCGATGTACAGCGAATCAGCGAACCCGTTCGCTCCGAGGAACGTGTCAGCAGTCTCGGGATCGAATGCTGAAACGCTTGCGCCTCCACCCCCTGAGGAGCTCTTCGTGCCCGTCAGGCCGACGAGCGAGAATTCTCCCTTGCCGGTGGGCCCGACGATCGTGACGCGATCCCCGATCCCGTACCCAGCGCGTCGAGCCGACGATTGATCGATCGTCACCTCGCCCGAACCCTGAGCCACGTTCCCCTCGAGGAGAATTCGTCCATCGAGTCCGTCGGGACCGACCCACGAAATGCCGAAAGAGGGTCCAGAAGAGCGCAGTGGCTCGCCGTCGGAATCGATGATCGTTGCCTCACGCAGAATGTTGGCCTCGACGGTCCGAACACCCGGGATGCTTGCGAGCTCAGCCATGAGAGAAGTCGGAACCGGGTCACGAGTGGCTCGGGCTGCATCGCCGAAAGCGATGGTGGCACGAATCTCGAGATCGATCTCGCCTCGCAGTTCATCGAAGAGACCGTTGATCGAAGACTTGACTCCATCGGTGAGAACGAAGGCGCCCGAGACGAACGCAACCCCTGACACGACGGCGAGGACTGTGAGAAGAATCCTGAATTTGCGGGCGAGCACACCTCGAAGAGTGAGGCGCGGAACAGGAGTGATCATGTCGAAATCTCCGGATCAGTTGCCGAGGCGCTTCATGCGGTCGAGGACGCGTTCCGCAGTCGGCGCATCCATCTGATCCACGATCTTGCCGTCAGCGAGGAACACCACCCTGTCTGCGTAGGCAGCGGCAACAGGATCATGAGTGACCATCACTATGGTCTGACCCAGATCGGTGACTGCCGTTCGCATGAACCGAAGAATCTCGGCTCCCGTTCGGCTGTCGAGGTTCCCGGTTGGCTCGTCGGCGAAGATGATGTCTGGTCGACTCGCAAGGGCGCGCGCCACGGCGACTCGCTGTTGCTGCCCACCTGAGAGCTCGCTCGGTCGATGGTCGAGTCGGTTGCGCAAACCCATGGCGTCGATCACGGTGTCGAGCCATGCTTGGTCGTACTCGATGTTTCCGAGATCCATCGGAAGAGTGATGTTCTCGAGAGCCGTCAGCGTCGGTATCAAGTTGTAGGCCTGGAAGATGAAACCGATTTTCTCGCGCCGGAGCTTGGTCAGCTCCTTGTCGTCGAGACCAGCGAGCGAGACGTCACCAATCGTCACCGACCCAGCTGTGAGTGCATCGAGCCCCGCAAGGCAGTGCATGAGCGTGCTCTTACCCGAGCCGGATGGCCCCATGATCGCAGTGAACTGACCAGGAGCGAATTCGACGGTTACCCCGTCGAGAGCTCTGACCTCGCTGTCTTCCTTGCCATAGATTTTGTAGACGTCTACGGCACCAGCTGCAGTCGTCGAGGGGCCGGAGTGCGGAGACTTCTCGGTGGTCGGCATGGAACCAGTCTGCCGTATGTCAGAAGCGATTCTTCGTCGCGATCAGCGACCCGGTTGGGGAAGCACTCGCAGGTAGGGCTTGACAGTCTTCCACCCTTGGGGAAACAGCTGCTTGGCCTCGTCATCGGAGACGGCCGAGCCGATGATCACATCTTGACCGTCTTTCCAATTCGCAGGTGTGGCAACTTTGTGCGCAGCCGTCAACTGCAAGGAGTCGATGACTCGGAGAATCTCGTCGAAATTACGGCCCGTCGAGGCGGGATACGTGATCGTCAACTTGACCTTCTTGTCAGGTCCGATGACGAAGACGCTGCGAACGGTCAATGTGTCGTTCGCGTTCGGGTGAATCATGTCGTAGAGGTCGCTGACCGTTCGGTCCGAATCGCCGATCATGGGAAAGTTGACCGGGGTTCCTTGAGTCTCGGCAATGTCCTGCTCCCAGCGCATGTGGCTTTCGACAGGGTCGACGGACAGGCCGATGACCTTCACATTGCGCTTGTCGAATTCGGGCTTGATGCGAGCGACGTAGCCCAACTCGGTGGTGCAAACGGGAGTGAAGTCCTTGGGGTGGCTGAACAGCACGCCCCAAGAGTCTCCGAGCC
>JBIIKC010000144.1:0-4421 GCA_044233375.1 Ilumatobacteraceae bacterium | reverse complement strand
TACGGGCACTCGTCACCGCAACCCATGGTGATCACGATGTCAGAGACTCTCACTGTTGCCTCCTCGAGAGCTTTCGGACGGGCTGCGCTTGCGAGCAGATCGATACCGACTTCTTTCATCACTTCGACAACTACCGGGTTGATCGAATCGGCAGGTGCGGTTCCGGCTGAACGGACGACGACTCGATCACCCCCGAGCTTTTCGAGAAATGCTGCGGCCATCTGAGAGCGACCTGCATTGTGCACGCAGACGAACAGAACCTCGACCGGTTGCGGCACGGTGTTCAGCAACAAGTAGTTGGCTTGGCACCCATCGACACCGGCTCCGATGCTTCGACACCGCAGCAGCCAACCGAGACTTCCGGAACCGGATGCATGACATCGGCATCGGCGAGAACCGTGTAGATCTCCCACGGTTCTGCGTCGGGTCCGTGCACCCATACCTTGTCCTGCACGGCGAAACAGCACGTCGTGTTCTCTTCGACATCGGCGAGCAGACCCTCACTTCGAAGTCGATCGGTTGCCGCAGTGACGAGATCGGAATCTTCCACCTCGATCCCGAGATGATTGAGACTTCCACCCTGACCGCGGTTTTCGATGAGCACCAATTTCAACGGCGGTTCGGCAATCGCAAAGTTTGCATACCCGTCCCGAACCTTGTTCGGCGCCGCGCCGAAAAGCTTGCTGTAGAACGAAATAGCCGATTCGAGATCTTCGACGTTGAGGGCGAGTTGCACTCGAGACATGGGGGACCTCCCTGGTTCTGCACTGAGTATCGCTGCTTTCAACTTAACCCGCTGTGAGGAGATTCCCTGCAAGCAGGGGTGCACGAACGTCGGGCACGAGTTCATCCACATCGCCGCCTACCAACACGAGGCGAATTGCGTCTGTGAACCCAAGACCTACGGCGACGAGAGCCCCACCTGCTGAAGCGGTTGGGACACTTTCTCTGGGTACCACATTTCGATGCTGTCGCCGTCGACCGTGAACACGACACCCCCCACGACCCACGCCTCTTCTGGGGAGTCACAGCAACCGACATCGAATCGCCATGGATTTCCCCACTCGGTCGACGATGCGCGCTCACCTGTCATCAGATCGATCATGATCCACGGCGGCGGGGACCCGATACTTGCATCGGTATACGGGCCGGAGACGATGGCGTGTCCGTCACCGAAGACCGATACCGCCCATCGTCCGTCGAGTTGCCACAATGAGTCGCCGGTTGCAACGTCGACTGCCGACAACGACGGTCCCGGGCACCACACCTCACCGGAGGACGGCCCCGAACAACCTGAAACGAGCGCAATGTCTCCGTCGATACCGACGCGAAATCCCTCAGCCTGAACGTCGAAGATGTCGTCACGGCGCCAGATCACGTTGCCTCGAGCGTCGAATCCGGCGAGCTGCGCTGTGGACTCACCCATGACGAAGTCAGCCCGCAAACCCACAGATGCATCGAGATCATCGGATTCGCTGGACCATGTCCCAGACGACTCGACGGCTCGTACTCGACCTCCGGGTGTTCCGGTGCCGCTCTCGATTTCGGCGAGAGATCCGTCATCGGTGACGATCAATTCGATCAGGTCGGTCGCGGTTCCGATCGCGTGAGGGGGATACGGAATCGTACGCATCGTCCATGCAGCAACGTCGAGAACGAGCAATGAATCGGTCGGCTGAATATTTCGCTCGTCAGCAGAACCCAAGACGAGAAGTGTCGAACTCTCCACTCGATGGGGGAAGGCATGCCGAAAGTCCTCGCCTGCGAAACCGTTGGCTGTGAGAAGTTCGTTCCACGAGCGTGTTCGCTTCCCATCTGCGAGAGACCACACCTCGAACGTGTGATCAACCGACCCATCGGAGCCAACTGTCATCCATCCGACGAGGAACTCGTCGACGTCCCGTTCCTCAGCCACCACAACCACGTCCGGCATCGGGTCGAGACATCGACGCCAACGCACATCCCCATCTGCATCGACTGCGAACAATGCACCGAATGACGAACCGGACTCGACGAATTGGTTGAGAGCGACCAACATGCCACCCGGAACACGCCTCACACGAGGACGAAGGCGATCCGGGTACCGCCCACCGTCCACGATTCGCGGAAGGTTGACTTGGACAACGGGTTCGTCTCCGAGCGGGCTCAACGATGAAAGGAGCGAATCGTCACTCCGGAAAAGTTGGCCATCCGCCTCGAGATCGGAACACGGAGGATCCAGGCGCGTATCGGCTGGCGTGTCGTCAGAATCAACGATCGAAGTTGGCACCGATTCGAAGGTGTCACCACCACTGCATGCCGCGAGCAACACGGCACATGTGAAGATCCAAGCACATCGACGTCGTGCAAGTCGGGAGCCGGAACTCACGTCGTCTCCAAGATTTCCCGAATTTCTCGACATCGATACCTCCAAGAGGTGTTCTGGCATCAAGGGCTGTCTGCCCCGAGCGTACCGGTCGCATCCGATGCACGATTTCGTCATGACGTTCGCATCACTGCGACCACTGAAGGCACAATGGTCGTGTGACGTCTCGACAGGCAGCAGAGAAGTTCGATGCCCAGGATCCCCTTGCGTCGTTTCGTGACGAGTTCCTGATTCCCGACGACTCACTGATCTATCTGGATGGCAACTCTCTCGGTCGCACCCCGAAGGCCACAATCGCCCGCATCCAACAGGTGATCGAATCGGAGTGGGCCGGCGATCTCATCCGGAGTTGGAGCCACTGGCTGGATCTCCCTCGGCAAGTCGGCAATCGCATGTCAGCCATCATTGGCTCTCGACCCGGCGAAGTTGCTGTGCACGACAACACGACTCTCAACCTCTACCAGGGTGTGCACATTGCTCTCGGTCTCGATCCGAATCGTCGAGTGATCGCAGTCGATGATCACGAGTTCCCGACTGATCGCTACGTCGTCAGTGGTATCGCCGACTCCCTCGGTCTCGAGGTCCGCTCCCTGACCGATGACATGAATCTCGACGACGTAGCGGTCGTCGTTCGCAGCGTCATCGATTACAAGACCGCGGCAATGTGCGATGTTCGCTCGTTCACCGAACGTTGTCGTAAGTCGGGTGCTTTCGTCCTTTGGGATCTGTCGCATGCGGCTGGAGCGATCGAGTTCGATGCACACGAACTCGGCGTTGATCTTGCTGTCGGCTGCACCTACAAGTTTCTGAATGGTGGCCCTGGTGCTCCCGCTTGGACGTTCATTGCCGAACACCTCCATTCTCGGTCCCATCAACCCATCCATGGATGGTTCGCTCAGAAGGATCAGTTCGAGATGGATCGGGGATTCGAACCTCACGACGACATCCGCCGCGTGCTGCTCGGAACACCTCACATTCTCAGTCTCGTCGCAGCAGAGGAAGGTATTGCTCTCAGTGCGCGCGCCGGAATGCCGGCAATCGCTGCAAAGGGTCGAGCGCTCAGTGCCTTCGCCATGGAGGTGATCGATCACTTCGAACTCCCGACCTCGACACCTCGTGACGCAAATCTTCGAGGTTGCCACGTTGCAATTCATCATCCCGAAGCTCGACGGCTCGTCGAGGATCTCGCCCGTGATCACAAGGTCATCGCGGATGTTCGTCCACCCGACATCGTGCGCCTCGGCCTGAGTCCGCTGACCACTCGTTTCACCGATGTCTGGGATGGCATCGAGCAACTTCATTCATTGATCGTCGAGTCTCGATGACTGTGCCTCCGCTCCCCTATGACGACGTTCTGAAGAACAAGATCCACACTCATCTCTCGTCTCATTCCCGGCTCGAACTCATCGACACGAATCTTCGTCGGGCGGCTGTTGCCATCGTTCTCGTCGATTCGACTTCGGACGATCACCATGATCCGTATGATCCCGGCATCGAGCCTTTGCGCGATGTGCCGGGAGACGTCACCGGACTCGACGGTCGAATGCGCGGTGTCTCCGGTGGAGCATCGTTTCTCTTGTGCCGTCGGGCTGCTCGTATGAATCGTCACGCAGGACAATGGGCCCTGCCCGGCGGGAGGCTCGACGCAGACGAGACTCCGCTCGATGCGGCACTGCGCGAACTCGATGAAGAACTCGGGCTGAAACTCGGAGCCCAGCATCACATTGGGTACTTGGACGACTATGCGACTCGCTCCGGGTACGTGATGACTCCCGTCGTTCTCTGGGCTGGTACTCATGCAGAGATCGCACCGAATCCGGACGAAGTTGCTCATGCATACCGCATCGGATTACACGAGCTCTGCCGAGAAGACTCGCCTCGATTCGTCTCGATACCGGAGAGCGATCGTCCCGTCGTGCAGCTTCCGATCGGCGGAGATCTGATTCACGCACCGACTGGAGCGGTGCTGCTGCAGTTGCGATGGGTGGGTATCGAAGGGCGCATCGATGAGCGAGTGGATCATCTCGAACAGCCCGTTTTTGCGTGGGGCTGAGTC
>JBIIKC010000143.1:0-4422 GCA_044233375.1 Ilumatobacteraceae bacterium | reverse complement strand
GGTGTTCCCCGATGCGATTCTCAAAGTCTTCTTGACCGCTTCCCCACGTGTGAGAGCCGAGCGCCGAGTTGCAGAGATTGGCGGGGACGTGGAAGTGATCGAACGGACGATACGCGAGCGAGACCTGAAGGACTCGTCTCGTTCCGACAGTCCACTTGTTGAGTCGAACGACTCCGTGACAGTCGATACGAGTAACCATTCGATCGATGATGTCGTGAGTCGGATCACGGTTCTCTTGACTGAGAGAGATGCAGAACGAGGAATTCCCCGCCTTGCAGAAGATCGCAATGCAGAGCAATAGAAGGAATTGAAGACAGGGAGTGCGAGCAAGTGAGTGAAGTCGATTCATACTTGGCGGGAAACGGAGTTTCGAGCAGGGCCTTCTATCAATCCGTTCGGTTCCTCGTGACGGCGATTCTGAAGTCGTACTGTCGGATGAGCATGTCCGGCCGGGAGAACATTCCTGCGAACGGTCCGTTCGTGCTTGCTCCGGTGCACCGAAGCATCATCGATACGCCGATCGCTTCGGGGTGCACTCGACGGCGCATGCGTTTCATGGGCAAGGACAGCATGTGGAAGAAGAAGCCTTTCGGCTGGACACTCTCGGCTCTCGGCGCCTTCCCGGTCACGCGCGGGAGCGCAGATCGCGAAGCAATCATGCGTGCGATATCTGTGCTCGAAGCCGGCGAACCACTTGTTCTTTTCCCCGAAGGTGAACGCAAATCTGGTCCCACCGTTCAACCTCTGAGAGACGGCGCTGCGTATGTCGCCTGCAAGGCTGGCGTGCCCATCGTGCCTGTCGGCATCGGAGGAAGTGAGCGAGTACTCGGCAAAGGTATGAAGTTCATGTTCCCGCGCAAGATCGTGGTCCTGATCGGTGAACCGATTCATCCAGCCGTAGCTGTCAACGGTCGAATGCCGCGTGCCGAGGTGAAGGAGGTCTCACGAAAGTTGCAAGAGAGTCTTCAGTCGCTTTTCGACGAGGCTGAAGGGCGTGTAGGTCAGGCGGCGCCGACGAAATAGGCCGAGAGCAGGGCCTGCATCGAAAGCGGATCATCGGCTCCACACACTTCGCGGGCAGAGTGCATCGACAGCTGCGCGATACCGATGTCCACCGTGGGGATGCCGAGCCGTGTCGCAGTGATCGGTCCGATCGTCGATCCACACGGCTGGTTGTTTCGCGATACGAACAGTTGATGTTCGACATCGGCGCGCGCGCAGGCTTCGAGGAATGGAGATGTCGACTCCGGAGTGGAGGCGTAACGTTGGCTGGCGTTGACCTTCAATACGGGACCGCGGTTCGGCAGAGGCCTGTGAGCCGGTTCGTGTCGCTCCGGATAATTCGGATGGATCGCATGGGCGTTGTCCACCGACAAGCAATGGGAACGCGACAGGGCATCGGCGAAACCGGTTCGCTCGGATGCGCAGAGCGCCTCGAGTATCCATTCGAGTCGTGGACCGCCTGCTCCGTGGGTGCTTTGCGAGCCGACTTCCTCATGATCGAAGAGAACGACGATCGACGTCGATTGCGGGGTCACCTGTTGCGATGAAACCGAAACGAGAGCTTCGACAGCAGCCCAGCACGAGACCTGGTTGTCGAGCCGACCACTTGCCAGCAGCGATCGATCTGCTCCGATGATCGCTGCAGGGGACACGTCGTACAGTCCGAGGTCCCATGCGGCGATCGCAGCCGAATCGATGTCGAGTTCGCTGGCAAGCCAAGATTTGAATCCGTCGGGGGAGTGATCGCCGACCCCCCAAACGGGAGTGAGGTGTTGCTGCTTGTCGAGAACGAGACCCCGTTCGTTGACCTCTCGATCGAGATGCACGGCGAGTTGTGGAATTCGAGCCACCGGATCCGCTGAGTCGAAGAGGCGAACGCCGCCGTCGACCAGCGCAATGCGCCCCGCGATACCGAGATCTCGGTCGAGCCACGAGTTGTTCAGGATTCCGCCATAGATCTCGACTGCCAGTTGCTTCCATCCGACATTGCTGAGATCCGGTCGAGGTTTGATCTTCAGCGTCGGCGAATCGGTGTGCGCACCGATGATTCGAAACGACGGTCTCCCCGAGCCTCGGATCCAGGCGCATGCAAATCCGGCATCGGACACGACTCCCAGGTCCGGAAGACTCGAGGAGAGCTCTCCGCTCTGGACGACTTGGAAACCCGAGTTCGTGAGTTTCTCGACCACATGCCTCACGCTGTGAGCGGGGGAGACGGACGCATCGAGATGACGTTTCAGTGAAGAGATCGAAGGATCGAGTTGCGCGTTCACTTTTGGAACAATCCGATCGGAAGACCAGTGCCGCGCAAGTGACTCGTCTCGTTGAGTGTGACGACACTGCGTTCTCCGCTGCGCGCGGCTGCAATTCTGTGGATCGATGTGTAGTTCGGGTAGAAGAACCCCCGTTTGCTACCCAGGCCGAGAATGGTTGCGATGTAGGCGTTGATGACTCCGCCGTGACACACGACAGCGACCCTCTGCGAACCATGATTCGAAATGATCTTCTCCACTGCCGAGGTGACGCGTGAGATGAACTCGTCTTCCGTTTCGTGCGTTGCGGTCCACTCACCGCTGACCAGCTCGTGCCAGCGTGGATCATTCGCTGCCTTCAACTCTTCGACCGGGACGTACCACTCACTGTGTCTGTCGAATTCAGCCACCCCGTCGACAATGGTGAGGTCGAGATCGAACACGGATGCGATCGGTGCCGCAGTCTGCCGAGCGCGAAGCATCGGGCTCGAGTAGATCGCGTCGATGGACTCCGAAGCGAGGTACTGGGAGAGGAGCTCGGCTTGTTTCGCGCCCTGCACAGAGAGCTCCGGATCAGCTGCGCCCGATTCGAGTTCCCGACGTACCGGTATAGCGTGCCGGATCAGAATGACTTCCACAGTTGGGCAGGCTAAAGGTATCGACTCCGTTCTTGCCGGTGCTCGGACCATTGTCGCTGATTCGGTGAACGAGGAGAGAGCCTCGCCGGACGTGGAGCGAGTCGTCCTGGTCCACGGGAGCATGGACAGACAGGCTGGATTTCTCAAACTGGCGCGAATATTGAGTACTTCCTTCGAGGTCACTCTCTACGACAGGCGAGGGTATGCGTCATCAGCTGCCGTGCCTGGACCCTTCGGGATCGGTGCCCACGTGAGGGATTTGGCCGACGTGATCGGATCGAAGCCTGCGATTGTCATCGGCCACAGCTTCGGAGGAACAGTGGCTCTCGCGTGCGCAACTCGTCACCCAGAAATCGTTCGTGGCGTCGTCACCTATGAGAATCCCATGCCTTGGCTCGAGTGGTGGCCAAGTGACACCGGTGCGGGACAGGCTTCGCGTCGGGACGACGATCCTGAGCTGGCAGCACAGGAGTTCCTCGTTCGCTTCATTGGTCAGCGACTGTGGGATCGGCTCCCGGAGGCGACCAAGCGTGAGCGGAGAATGGAGGGTCGAGCTCTGGTGGATGAACTCGCCTCGATCCACTCAGGAGCGGCCTTCGAACGCGACGCAATAGCGGTTCCGGTGAGCATCGGGGTCGGTTCGCTCGCGCGGGGCTACATGAGGCGAGGAGCGGAGTTCCTCGCACGCCGCGTGGATTCACGGTTGATGGTGCTCGACGGAGCTCACCACAATGCCCACTCGTCACGACCGGTCGAATTCGCCGACCGACTCATCTCCCCGCTCGTCACCAGACTGAGTACCGGTGACTGGCCACCGTCGTGAGCAGAACCGCGCAGATCGGTCAGGGCTGGATGCTGAGATCGAAACCGAAGATCTTGCAGTCGATCTCCGGAGCCTCGATGGCATCGAGCTCTTCGATGCCGGCACGGGCGTCCTTGACGCAGTCGGTGATCTCTTGGCGTTGAAGGTAGATCACGCCGCCAACGACGAGAGCAATCACGAGAATGAATGCCCGTGCGAATGCTCCAGCAACGATGCGAAAGAGCAACAACCCGATGATGACCGGCACGACGGACCCTGCGAGTGTCGCGTTTCGTACCTGAGACACGTCCCACGCAAACTGGAAGACCGAGACGAGTTCGCTCACTCGGTCAGATTACTCTGACGAAGTGTCCGATTCGCATGCTGTTCGCTTGTCTCCCGAAGGTCTTCCCTCGACAGTCCTGCCCGACGAAGAGTCCGAGTTTTCAGCTGCTCTCGACCGTGCAGCCTCGTCTTCCGATCCTCATGCCGAGTTGAGTCGCATTGTTGCGACTCGACCGCGTTCGTCGACCGGATGGGCGACGATCGGTCCACATGGCCGAACGGTGCTCGAGCAGTACGCATACTTTCGCGTGGGCTACCACCGGGGCCTCGATGCATTGCGCCAGAACGGCTGGAGGGGTTCCGGGTTCGTTCGTTGGTCTGCGCCATCGAACAGGGGGTTCCTCCGCTGCCTTCTCGGTCTTGCGCGGACAGCCGAATCGAT
>JBIIKC010000142.1:0-4486 GCA_044233375.1 Ilumatobacteraceae bacterium | reverse complement strand
TGTCGATCGTGATGGTTGTCGATTCGACGCGGATCCCGCGCAGTGCATGATGTTGTTCCTCGGGAGAGCCATCGAGCGGATCCGGGGTGGATTCCCAACCGAGCTGGTGGAACCAGGCATCCAGGATCGCACCATCATCGGAAGATCCATCGTGGACTCGCGTGACGAATGCATGGCCCCAAGCTGCAGGCATCGTGATACTCCTTCGATCGTGTGCGATCAGTCTGTCAGATGACGTCTTCGTCGGTCAGAAGACTTCGGGACGAAGAGTGGGGAAGAGGATGACCTCTTTGATCGACGGTACGCCGGAGAGCAACATCGCAACGCGGTCCATTCCGATTCCGAGACCACCCGTGGGTGGAAGGCCGAACTCGAGAGCTCGCAGATAATCCTCGTCGACGGTTCCGCGCTCGGCATCCCCGGCTTCCTTTGCGGCCTGCTCCTCTTCGAAGCGAAGTCGCTGCTCGATCGGGTCGTTCAACTCGCTGTAACCGTTGGCGAGTTCTCGACATCCGACGAACAGTTCGAATCTCTCTGTGAGATACGGGTCGTTTCGGTCGGTGCGGGCGAGCGGTGAAATTTCGACCGGGTGGCCGGTGACGAAGGTCGGGCGGACCAAAGACGATTCTGCTGTGGCTTCGAAGATCTCCTCGATGATCTTGCCCGCACCCCAGCGTTGCTCCCATCGGATGCCGTGATTCTCAGCGACCTTGCGGAGTGTTTCAACTGGCTGGGATGGGTGGACATCGATGCCCGTGCGCTCCGCGATGAGTTCGATCATGCTCGCGCGACGCCATGGTTCGGCCAGATCGATGGAGTGAATCTCTCCGTTGGAGTCGGCGATGTTCACGACGGTCGTGCCGATTGCTTCACGGGAAGCTCGAACGATCAGTTCCTCGGTGAGAGCCATGACCTCGCTGTAGTCAGCGAACGCCTGATAGAGCTCCATCATCGTGAACTCAGGATTGTGTCGAGTGCTGATGCCCTCGTTGCGGAACACGCGACCGATCTCGTAGACACGCTCCATGCCGCCGACGATCAACCGCTTGAGGTGCAGTTCGAGAGCAATTCGCAAGAACAGTTGCATGTCGAGCGAGTTGTGATGTGTGAGGAAGGGACGAGCATGGGCGCCGCCGGCTTCGACATGCAAGACGGGCGTTTCGACCTCGATGAAGCCGCGTTCGGCGAGGGAATGCCGGAAGCTTGCAATCACGGCATGGCGAACCTCGAAAGCGCGGCGGGCTTCATCGTTGACGATGAGATCGGTGTAGCGCTGGCGAAAACGCGTGTCGGTATCCGTGAGGCCCTTCCACTTGTTCGGAAGGGGTCGAATCGTCTTCGAAAGAAGCTGAAGGCGGTCGACCTTGATCGATAGTTCGCCTTTGCGCGTCGTCATCACGGTTCCGTGTACGCCGACCCAGTCCCCGAGGTCGAGTTCGCCAGCAGCTTCGAATCCCTCTTCGCCGATGACGGCTTTGGAAATGAACAATTGGATCTCACCGGATCGATCGCGCAACGTGGCAAAGATCAACTTGCCCTGTTCGCGAATCAACATCAGGCGACCAGCGACGGCGACTTCGGTATCCGTTTCGGCTCCTGCTTCGAGATCCCCCCAACCCGCACGGATCTCAGCGAGGGTGTGCGAACGATCGAATCGATAGGGGTACGGCTCGACACCTCGTTCGCGCATTCCCGCCAGAACCGCGAGCCGACGACTCTTCTCGGCCAGGAGTCCGCTTCCCGTGAGTTCCGGGGTTTCGAGGTCGTCGGTCGGCTGCTCGCTCACAATCATGAGACGGTATCGCGTGAGGTGCTTGGTATCGGGAGTATTTGGATGAAGCGCTCCGATCGAAGCTCAGGAAGACGAACTCTCGTCACGTGCAGGGAGGCTTCGAGTATCGACGGATATCCTTTCGGCATGGCAGTCCGCTTTCTCGTCATTGGCGGAGGTCCAGCCGGCAACATGGCAGCGACGTACGCCGCCCGTCTCGGAGCCGAGGTCACCGTCGTCGAGCGCGAAATCGTCGGCGGTGCGGCCCACCTCCTCGATTGCATTCCCTCGAAGACGATGATCGCAACTGGCGGGGCGATGACTTTCGGTCGACAGCTGCGCGGTATGGGCCTCGAAGAGATGCGGCCCGAGGTCGATGTCGAGGCCTTGAACGATCGCATCGACGACATCAGGGAACACCTCTCCCAGAACACGGCAACCCTTCTCGAGAGCCAGGGAGTTCGGATCCTCAGAGGAAGTGCCACATTCCTGTCACCTCATTCCGCTGAGATTCTCGATTCGAAAGGCGAGCGACAGACGATCGAATTCGATTCCGCTCTGATCGCCACAGGATCGCGTCCGCGCATTCCTGATTGGGTGGTACCCGACGGCGACAGAATCCTGACGACTCGTGATTGCTATCCACCCAAGGATTTCCCTACCAGCGTGTGTGTCGTCGGATCAGGTGTCACCGGTGTCGAGTTCGTGCACATGTTCGAGTCTTTCGGGGCCGAGGTCACCTTGGTCGTCAGCCGTCAGCAGGTTCTGCCCGGAAAGGACCCCGAGGTCGCTGCCGTCCTCGAAGAGGATTTTCTGCGCCGAGGCGTGAAGCTTCTGAAGGGAGCGCGAGCGCAGTCGATGGAACGCGAGGGTGATGGAATCATCGTTCGTTGCGACGATGGTCGCACAGTGCGAGCCACCCATGCCGTTCTCGCAATCGGATCGGTTCCCAACAGCAGCGACTTGAATCTCGACGCAGCTGGCGTTCACATGGACGGTGGCGGCTACATCCCGATCAATCAACATTGCGTGACCAACGTCGATCACATCTACGCAGCGGGTGATGTCAGCGGCAAATTACCGTTGTCATCGGTCGCTTCGATGCAAGGCCGTAAAGTTGCTGAGCACGTCATGGGGCTGCACACGCGCCAGCACAGACATCTCGATTACGACAAGGCGGCATCGGCGATCTTCACCGAACCGGAAATTGCCGACGTCGGTCTCGCCGAAGCAGAAGCCTTTGCATCCGGGCGCAAGATCCGAGTCACCAAAGTTCCGTTCTCGGCGACACCGAAGGCACTGATCAACAACGATTCCCGCGGATTCGTGAAGATCATTTCCGATCCGGCGACTGGAGTGGTTCTCGGTGGTTCGATCGTCGGTCGTCACGCAGCCGAACTCATCAGCGTGATCGCACTCGCCGTCACCGCGAATCTCAAGGTGTCCGACATCGTCGAAAGTCTTCTCGTCCACCCGGCGCTCGCTGAAGCGCTGGCCGAAGCAGCGGAGTGAACCATGTCGACATTCGACCCACCCAACATCGTTGAAAGACAGGATGCACTCGGAAGTATCGGTCGTCGAGCTCTTGCCCAGTTCATCGACGGGATCGTCGTCGGTGTGCCGCTCTTCTTCCTGACCTTGCCATTCGGAACCTCGATCACGAGCGAGGAGTTGTCCGATTCGCAATTGCTGTGGCTGACCGTTCTCTGGGTTGGGGCGTCGCTCGTTTACAACACCGTCGCGATTGCGATATGGGGTTCCACGATCGGCAAACGTTCGATCGGATTGAAGGTTGTCAATCGATCCGACGGCGGACCGGTGTCATGGACGTACGCGTCGGTTCGAGCTCTCGTGCCAACGGTCGTTCAACTCGTGCCGGTGATCGGGCCGGGCTTGGTGATCGTGGTCTATCTACGGGCAATTTTCCACCCTCTGCGACAGGGTCTTCACGATGCTGCAGCGGGAACGATCGTTGTCAAACGCTGACGCTCAGGCGATCACCACGACGACATCGCCGGAACCTACCGTGTCGCCGGCCTTGACCTTCACTTCGGTGACCTTGCCCGACTTCTCTGCGACGATCTGGTTCTCCATTTTCATGGCTTCGAGAACGCAGACGGCCTGACCGGCTTCGACTTCCTGTCCGACTTCGACGAGGACCTTGACGATGGTTCCCTGCATGGGAACAGCAACTTGACCCGAACCGGCTCCGCCGCCGCCTCCACCCGCTGTCGAGCGAGTCGGCTTCTTCGCCTTGGATCCACTCGATGCCACTGTGACTGCGCCTTCGGGCACCCACATTGCAACGTCGAATCGCTTTCCGTTCACTTCGACTGTCGTGTTGCGGCGAACCAGAGGTTCGCCGCCATCGTCGGAGCCACCAGGTGCAACGCTGGGGATGCCGGAGAGATCGAGTTTCTCCTCGACCCATTTCGTCGAGTGTTTCATCTCTTGGAAATCGGGATGGCGAAGGATGGCGAGATCGGCCGGAATGGTCGTTGCGACCCCTTCGACCACCATTTCCTCGAGGGCACGGATCGTACGCGCAATCGCCGTCGGACGGTCCTTGCCCCACACCACCAGCTTTCCGACCAGGTTGTCGTAGTACTGGCTGATTTCGTCACCACTCTCGTATCCCGAGTCGAAGCGGACACCGAAACCATCGGACGTCACCAACTTGGTGATCTTTCCCGGTGATGGGAGGAACTTGCCTCC
>JBIIKC010000141.1:0-4495 GCA_044233375.1 Ilumatobacteraceae bacterium | reverse complement strand
TCGCCTCGCACACTCTTTCCGTTCGACTCCATCAACAACTGCTGGAGATACGCGGGGAGACGACGAAGAGCATGTGCGTATGGAATGACCGCCCGAGAGGAGTGCCCGAGCACCGAGTGATTCCAGATGCCGATGAGCGCCATGAGAAGAGGTGCATTGCGTGCGGGCTGCGCGGACCGAACGTGCTGATCCACATCTCGCATACCGTCCAGCATGTCTCGAAACGCCTGAGAACCGATCTCGATCATTGCCGACAGTCCAACTGCCGATCCCACTGAGAAGCGACCACCCACCCAATCCCACATTGGGAAGACGATCTCGGCGCCAATACCCGATTGTCGTACCGCATCCAGGTCAGCGCTGACCGCAACGACGTGCTGGGCAATGGCTGCTGCTCCCAAATGTTCACTGATCCAGTTCGAAGCTGATCGGGCATTGATCAGAGTTTCCACCGTCGTGAACGTTTTCGAAGAGACGATGAACAGCGTTTCTGCGGGGTCGAGACCCACCAAGTTCGATGACAAGTCTTCCGGATCCACGTTGCCCACGAACCGGCATGCGATCCGCTCGTGGTGCAGCGACCTCAGTGCCTCACTCACAAGGCGCGGACCGAGATCACTGCCGCCGATACCGATGTTGACCACGTTGACGAATCGACGTCCAGTAGCTCCGAGAATCTCGCCGCGCCGGACGCCTTCAGCGAATGCTGACAACTTCTCCAATGTCTCGTGAACCAGCGGCACAACGTCGATGCCATCGATCGAAAACGACTCGTCGATGTGCATTCGCAGAGCGATGTGACCCACCGCCCTGTTCTCGGTCGAATTGATTCGAAATCCAGACATCATCTGATCGAGCGAAGACTGCACTTCGCACTCGATCGACGCGCCAATGAGAGCGTCGAGGATCGGTCCATCCACACGCTGACGCGTGAGGTCGATGGTCAAATCGCCCACTCGAAGCATCAGCATGGCCTGCCGATCTTCTCTCCCCGAGAAAAGTTCCCTCAGATTCGATGGTGGCGCCAACGCAATCGCTCGAGACCATGAACTCGTCGACTCGAGAGTCTTCTTGCCGCGATCTTCCACCTCGGGAACGCTAGTGGACTCGACCTCAATCGATACCCGGTCATCAAGCATCCAACTCGGCAGGCATCCGATTGGACGCATCTCGAGGGTCTGGGAGCGAAGGGTGTCGGAGTGATAGGAATTTGTCATGTCGTCATCGGTCCTTCGGGCAAGACCTGAAGGCCAAGCCGCGATGGAGCGCAGCGGAACCATTGCAGGGGTGTCCGCATACGTCCTGTGGGGATTGATCACGATGTATTGGAAGGTGCTCCAGGATTTCGCGCCCCTCGAATTGATCGGCTACAGAATCGTCCTGTCAGCCCTTCTCCTGGCCGGCGTCCTCACTTCGCGAGGGCGCCTCAAGCCGATGTTTCTTGCTGTGACTCGTCAGCGCCTGTGGAGACGAATGGCATTGACGGCCATTCTCCTGGCCATCAATTGGACAACCTACGTTGTTGTGGTCAGCGAAGGAAAGGTCATCGAGGCTGCCCTTGGCTACTTCATTGCCCCACTTCTCACGATGCTTCTCGGGGTCAAGGTCCTGCACGAACGTCTACGCCCCATGCAATTGTCGAGTGCCATCGTCGCCGCGATTGCGGTGGTCGTTCTGACGATCGGCTACGGCAGCGTTCCCTTCTACGCGCTGGCGATGGCATCCACGTGGGCTTTGTACGGATTGTTGAAGCGCCAAATCGCCCTGCAACCTCTCGAGAGCCTGATGTCCGAAACCGTCGTACTCGTCGTTCCAGCGGTTCTCTTGATGATCTGGATGAGTGGTTTCGATGATTCCGTCGTCAACTCTGCGTCAGCGGGACAATTGACCCTCGTCCTGCTCACAGGAGTTGTCACAGCTGTCCCGCTTCTTCTGTTCGCCGCTGCGGCGCAGAAGCTTCCGTTGACCGTTCTCGGACCGATGCAGTATTCGGTTCCCGTGATCAACTTCCTTCTCGGATGGCTCGTGTACCACGAGAAACTCACGACGACTCGAGTCATCGGATTCGGTCTGATCTGGGTCGCTCTCGTGATCGTGACAATCGACTCCATGGCGCGCTCTCGATCATCCATGCGACCGCTACCGTCGACATCGTGAAAGATGTTCGGTCATGAGTACGCACATTTCGACTCGCGTCATGCCTGCGGCAGCGGCGATCCTGATCGCCACTGTGCTTTCGGCTTGTTCCACCAGCCCGCAGGACTTCAAGTCAGAAGGCGAGAAATTCCTTCAAAGTCCTGAACTCGCCCAGGAAGCTGGTTACAAGTTCAGTCGGGCCAAGTGCGAAGAACCGCCATCGACGACTGTCGGCACGCAGTTCGCATGTACCGCGACCGATAACGATGGCGACGATTGGGAATTCGTTGTCGAAATCACGGGAGAGCGCGAACTGACTGTCGTTTCAGGAGATCTGATCAACTGATGTCACCCCGGGGTGCATTGGATCACCCAGCGAAGTGTGGCACTGTGAGGTCATGAGTGATCGCCCTGTTCCGACTTCGAGCGAGCCGCAGTCCCTCGACAGTGATGTCGACGTGCGCCCGTGGTGGCACAATCCGCTGAATTTCGTCGCTCTCGGATTGTCCATGCTGATTCTCGGAGCGGGAATCGGCTACTACGTCGGCGATTCCACCGCTCGCCCCGACCACTCTTCGGTGGATGAGGGCTTCCTCCAGGACATGCGATACCACCATGACCAAGCCGTGGACATGGCTCTTCACTTCTTGACCAAGACCCGTGATCCGCATCCTCGACTCCTGGTCTTCGCCGAAGAGATTCTGTTGACCCAGCAGATCGAAACAGGCCGAATGATCCAGTTCCTTCGGTCGTTCAAGGCAAGTGAAGTCAACGACACTGGAATGGCAATGGGCTGGATGGGGCATTCCATGCCCATCGACGAGATGGACGGACTCGCAACACAGGAACAACTCGACGAATTTGCTCGGGCCACGGGTGACGAGGCCTCACGAATCTTCGCAACCTTGATGATCGAGCATCACCTCGGCGGCATTCACATGGCTGAGTATGCGGCAGCCAATGCAGCCAACGAGGACGTCCGAAAGATGGCCCGTTCGATGGTCACCGGCCAGCAACTCGAAGTCGGGGCGATGACCGAGGTACTCGAAACTCTTTCGTGATCCGACGAACTATGAATGGGGCCCGTCACACCGGCGGAAGTGTGGTGGTCGTGACTTCGACCGTGGGAGGCGTCGGAGCAGGCGTCGGAGCGGGAGTCGGAGCTGCAGTCGACGGCGGCTTCGTTGTCGACGGGGCAACAGATGTTGACGTCGTCGTTGACGGTACGTAGTTCGGGTCGGTCCAGTTCCAAACGGGAGACTGCTCACCGTACTGCTCGGGCTCTTTCACTCCGTCGAAGATGAAGACCTGTTCACCCTTCGCCACGAGGGTCTGGAAGTAGTCCGAGACATGCATCGGAAGCCGGATACAACCGTGTGATGCCGGATAGGTCGGCACCTCCTTCGCGCCGTGAACAGCAATCCCCTTGTTGAAATAAACCGGGTTGTACATGCCGCCCAATTGGCTCTCACGACGACCGAGAACGAGCCGGTAGTACTCGAAGACACCGCCGGGCGTGAATGACACCCCACAGATGCCCTTCTTGATTGCCGTCTTTCCACCTTCGTTTCCGATCTCACCAGGAGAGATGGTCACTTCTTCGCACCACTGCATGCCGTCACCCGACGAAATGTGGGTGATCAACTCGGGTTTGTCGTCGTGGAACACGATGAGAACCTGCTGAGGGAGATAGACCTCCGTGTGATTCGGGGTGGAGTTCGGACGACGAGGGATGATGAGCAGAGGGTCCTGCATACGGTCCCACATCGCCTTGGTCACTTTGCCCGTGACTTCGTCGAACTTGGTGCCCATGATCAACTTCTCGAACGCCCAGATGGCCTGCTGCGTTCGCCCGCCGAATGCACCATCGGGGACTCCGGGATCGAAACCGAGTTCGATCAAGCGGTCCTGAATCATTTTGATCTCTGGACCGACCGCCCCACGCCCATAGGTCTGCGTCAAGGTTGTTTTGGGGACTGGACGGTACGTCTCCCCAGTGACGATCTGCACATTCGCAGTCGTGGTCACCATCGCCGAATCGCCCGATGGTGACGACTCGTCGTCGTTCGAGGCACCAACGCCGACCATGACCACTGCCACCAGAATCGTTGCGGCAGCCAACGGCGGGATCCATTGGTTCGTCGATCGACCTCGGCCAACTCGCCGACGTCGACGGGGCCCGCGCGGACCTTGTGGTCCGCGTGATCCGCGTGGTCCGCGTGGTCCGCGTGGCGGCTGCCGCCTCGGGGGCAACGACTGATGATGCACGAGCACGAGTTTACCGTTCGCTCCTGATCCCGTTTCGTCAGGGAGCGGAGGGCACGCCGTCTCGATGGGTCGAAGTGCCCGCACTGCACGC
>JBIIKC010000140.1:0-4505 GCA_044233375.1 Ilumatobacteraceae bacterium | reverse complement strand
GCCAAACAACGGCTCATCGTTTTCGCCGAACTCGATCAATCCCAGAGTGATGACGTCGAGTTTCGTGCCGCCGAGTATCGGAGACCTTCGAATTCGGTGACTGACGCATCAGCTTCCTCATCGACGATGCCTGATTCCAATACCGTCGCCACCGAACCGGACGCCATTCTCGGACAACCGGAGACATCGCCCAATCAAGACAGCCAGGACAGCCAGGACAGCCAGGATGTCTTCGACAAGGGATGGTTCAGCGACCCGAGTGCTGTTCCCCATGTGATCGCGTGGGCGTTACTCGATGTTCTCATCGTCCTCGTTGCCTGGCAGATCGCGAAGCGGCTTCGCAACCGAGCCATCGGCCTCGCAATCGGCCTGCTCCCGTTCTTCGTCGTTCTGTATTTCGTCTTTCAGAACGTCAATCGCCTTCTACCTCCGAACCTCTGACCCAATTTCCGGCTCATCGCCTAGGTCTAGCCGGCTCCTCGCCCTGGACTGAGTGGATCGCAGCAGGTCCGAGCAGAACGCGACGGTTCCGGAAACGAGTGCGTGGGGTGCCTCCCACGGCACGAAGTGTCCGCAGTCGCGCAACAAGAACGGTCCGACATGGTTCACAAAGACCTGTGCAGCCATCAGGTCGAAAGCGGGATAGATGACGTGGTCGCTGGTTCCGAAAAGAACGAGTGTCGGCGTCGTGTCGTTCCTGCCCATGAGTGCTGCCTCAGTGCGCTTCGCCGGATCGAACACAGTTTCGTAGCCGCCGAACGACGCCCGCAGAACATCGGCATCCGCGAACGGTTCGGTGTGAAAGTCGATGTCGTCTGGCGAGAACTTCCCCGGGTGTGACCAGAACCGACTCGAATAGAACGTTGCGATGTATCGACGTCGCTCCGCTTCCGTTCGCAATTCCGAGGCAAGAGCATCTGCATCAGTTCCCTGTCGAATGAAGTAGTCAGCTGCCTCCCGCGGAGCCCTCGTACCCTCGATGCCGGCCATACGTTCCCGGTCGAAGGGCAACGGAGAGTTGAACAGCACCATGCGATCGACGAAATCCGGATAACGCAGAGCCATCTCCTGAATGACCGGACCACCGAGATCGCCTCCGAGAAGGATCGCCGACTCGTAGCCGAGTTCGTCGTGCACGAGCGCATACAGATCTCGCGCATGTGTCGGGGTGTCGTATGCGCCATCCGGAGCCGGGCCACTCTCTCCGAATCCACGCAGGTCGGGGACGATCACGTCGAATCCGGCCATGGCAAGTGGTTCGATGACCTTCCAGAAGATGCGCTTGCTCTCTGGCCAGCCGTGCACACAGACGAGAGCCACGGATGTCGAATTCGAAGAACGACCACTGCCCGACGCCAGGACGAACGCCTGGCGAAATCCGCGCGGAGATGCAAAGCGCGTCTCGAATCGGCCTGGATCGATACTCGGGTCGGTGACAGAACTCATCAGAGGCTTCTCTCTACTTGGAACTTCTCGCACATTCTTCCCGGTCGAACCGACCGACATACCGTTGAGCGTATGGATGCAAACGAGTTCCGATCTCACGCACACGACCTCGTCGAATTGATCGCTGACTATCTCGAGAACATCGAACGACTTCCCGTCACAGCCGACGTCTCACCTGGCGACGTCCGTCGCAAGTTGTCCGAGCATCCGCCTCAGGTCGCAGAGACGTTCGCCGATGTCGTGCGTGATGTCCACGATGTCGTGATTCCCGGTTTGACCCACTGGCAGCACCCGAACTTCTTCGCCTACTTCCCGGGAAACACCTCCTACTCGGGAATCCTCGCCGATCTGCTCACTGCTGGTCTCGGTGTTCAGGGAATGAGTTGGGTGACGTCGCCGGCATGTACCGAGGTCGAGACCCTGATGCTCGACTGGATGCACGAACTCCTCGGCCTTCCGCCTTCGTTTCACAGCACATCAGCGAACGGCGGTGGAGTGATCCAGGGTTCGGCAAGTGAGGCAACATTGGTATCGATCCTGTCGGCGCGCTGGCGCGCGACGAATGGCGCCGTCAACTCCGATGGTGACACATCGAAACTTGTTGCCTACGCAACCGCGCAGTCCCACAGCAGCATCGAAAAGGGTCTGCGAGTCGCCGGCATCGGGACGAACAACATCCGCATCATTCCCCACGACCACGAATTCGCAATGGATGCCCGAGCACTCGACGCTCGAGTTCGCGCCGATATCGAAGCCGGCCTGAAGCCGTTCTGGGTCTGCAGTACACGGGGGACCACGTCTTCGGGGGCAATGGATCCGACACCCATGATCGGAAAGGTGGCCAAGGCGTTCGGCCTGTGGTTGCACGTCGACGGAGCCATGCACGGTCTTGCTGCACTTGCTCCCGAGTTCCGCTGGGTGAACGACGGCATGGAGCTCGCCGACAGCTACTGCACCAACCCTCACAAATGGATGGGGGTGAACTTCGACTGTGATCTCTATTGGACTGCGGATCGGCGCAGCCTTCTCGGAGCTCTGAGCATCCTGCCGGAGTATCTCAGGTCTGCAGCGGCGGAGTCCGGGTCTGCAATCGACTACCGCGACTGGCAGATCCCTCTCGGGCGTCGATTCCGATCGCTCAAGTTGTGGTTCGCGATCCGCCTGGACGGTCTCGAAACCTTCCGAACAATGATCCGGGATCATGTGGCAATTGCTCAGCAACTCGCTGTTGCGATCGGCCGAGACGAGCGATTCGAGATCGTGGCCCCCCACCCCCTGAACCTCGTATGTCTTCGTCTCAGAGGTGACGACGAACTGACCGATCAGTTGATCGAAAAAGCGAATCAGACTCGAAAGGTCCTCTTCACTCGCACAGTTCTGGACGGACGCAGTGTGCTGCGCTTCTCCATCGGAAGCCGAACCACGACCCGCGATCACGTGATGCGGGCGTGGGAATTGCTGCAGACGCTGGCATAGGCTCTGCAGCAGTCAGCGAAATCCCAAGAGTCAGTCACATAGCAACACACCCCGTGCGGGGTCGGGTGCAAGTCCCAACCGGCGGTCACAGCCCGCGAACCTCTCGACATTCGGATCGACTTCGATGATCCGAAACGACGAGGCCGATCTGGTGGAATTCCAGGGCCGACGGTCACAGTCCGGATGAGAGCACGGGTGCGCGGCGGCATGTTCGTGGATCCGGGTCGATCGTCCCGGTTCGTCTGTCGTCGTGTCGCCAGCCTTCGTCGTCCCGCTCGGGTACCACCCGATCAGATCCGAGACGACGAGAGAGCCATGGCAACAGCCCACGACGATGAAAGCGACACACGCTTCATGAATCGCGCTCTCGACTTGGCTGCAACTGCCCGCGCCGTTGCTCCCCCGAATCCATGGGTGGGTTGCGTCATCGTAACGAATGACGGCCAGGTCTTCGAGGGGGCCACCGAGGCTCCTGGACGACGGCATGCCGAAATCGTCGCACTCGACAACGCCCGCATTGCGGGTGCAGATGTGCGAGGCGCAACGGCATACACGACCCTCGAACCGTGCAGCCATACCGGACGCACAGGACCCTGCACCGAAGCCCTCATAGAGGCTCGGATCGCCCGAGTGGTGACTGCGATCACCGATCCTGATCCTCTCGTTGCCGGTCGAGGAATCGAGCGCCTCGAATTTGCCGGCGTCGATGTCACCCTCGGATGTCTCGCCGATCATGCAACTGATCAACTCGCCGCATATCTGCACCACCGCAGGACCGGCCGCCCATTCGTCGTTCTCAAGACGGCATCGACTCTCGATGGACGCACTGCTGCTGCCGATGGTTCGAGCCAGTGGATCACCGGTAAGGAGGCGCGCATCGAGGCCCACCGCTTGCGTGCCGAGAGTGGAGCAATAGTCGTCGGCGCAGGCACGGTGAGGACGGACGATCCTTCCTTGACGACGCGCCTCGTCGACGGTCCCTCGCCACGCCGCATCGTGCTCGGCGAGGTCGCAGAACACGCACGGGTTCGACCCTGCGAGGAATGGAGTGGATCTCTCGAAGATCTGCTCGATCGACTCGGCTCCCAAGGTGTTCTCCAAGTCCTCGTCGAGGGAGGGGCCCATGTCGCAGGATCCTTCCATCGCGCCGGACTCGTCGATCGCTACGTGATGTACTTCGCCCCCGCTCTCATGGGTGGCGACAACGCCCGACCGGTTCTCGCAGGACTCGACGGACAGTCGATGGACGACATGTGGCGAGGCAAGGTCACTCGCCTGCGACAGCTCGGTGAAGACGTCGAAATTGTGATCGAACCCTCCCCCTCATCCAGACTTCAAGCAGAGGAGACACTGTGACCAACCCCTTCGCACCCATCGAGGACGTGATCGCCGCCATCGGACGCGGCGAGATCGTGATCATCGTCGACGACGAAGACCGCGAGAACGAAGGTGACCTGATCATGGCCGCCCAGTTCGCGACCCCCGAAAAGATCGCTTTCATCATCAAGCACACCTCCGGTGTCATCGTCGCCCCACTCACCGGTGAACGCTGCGACGAACTCCGTTTGCCTCTGATGGTCGAG
>JBIIKC010000139.1:0-4536 GCA_044233375.1 Ilumatobacteraceae bacterium | reverse complement strand
CTGCGCCGTGGATGGACGGCCGCGCCGAACCCATCACCGCTGGCGTGCACGTGATGGCGGGCTTGCTCAATCGCTTCCGCCAGTACGTCGTCGATGGCAAGCCTCTCGCCCTGGGTCTCCTTCCCGTTGGCGATGCGGTGATCTGCACGAACCCGCTCTACGGGCGTGGATGCTCGATCGGCTACTGGGGAGCGCATCTGATGAACGACGCGATCCTCACCCATGCCGGTGATCTTTCCGAGTCGGCACTTCTCACTCTTGCCCTCGAGTACGACGCTGCCATGCGCCGCGAGATTCTTCCTTGGTATCTGTCGGGCGTTCAACAAGACGCCGAAGCTCGTCGAGTGGCCAAGGCACATCTCGAAGGGGTCGACCCCGATGGAGACACAACGGATCCGCGAACGTTTGCGCGTTCGGTTCTCCGAGAAGGCCTGTTGCCTGCTCTTCGATCCGATGCCGTGGTTCTGCGGGCTTTCTTCCGAAATCTCAATCTGCTCAACGAACCCGATGCATTGCTCAAGGACGCCGAAGTCTCGAACCGCGTGCTGATGATCTGGCAGGACCGCGACAATCGTCCCCCGGAAACACCACTCGGGCCGAAGAAGCGGGCCGATTTCCTCGCCACACTTCCAGTTGCCGGTTGAGACTCGCCACACGAACCGGATAACCGCCCAGATTCTGGCGTCGAATTCACGGTCATTCGCCCTATTGCATTTCTATGTATTTTCAATAAGGTTGGAGAGGTGACTCATCGCCCCGCAACCTCCGTTCAACCCGCAGGCACCAATTCACCAAGTATTCGAATGCCCATCACCGTGGCATCACGCAAGGGTGTCTCAGCACTTGCAGCCGAGGCCAGTCAGTCCAGAGTGATCCTCACCAACCATGGTCGTCCTGTTGCCATTGTCGATTCCGCAGAGCGAATCGACCAAGACTTGCGACGTTTGCGTGAAGCAAGCGCAGCCATTCTCGATGTTGCCGCAGATCTGGTTTCCCAACGCTCGGAGAAATTCGATTTCGATGCTGTGTGTTCACGCCTCGGTCTCGATGCAAGTTCGATTCGCAGCAAAGCCCAACTCGAAAGAAATCGACAGCGATGAGACTCGGCCAGGGTTTTCCTGGCGGTCAGGCTGAAATTGTCTTCAACGATGTGTTCATCGAGTATCTCGAAGAGTTGAGGATGGACGAGCGTGAGAGCGTGCTCGTGTCCGTTGTCGCCCTGTGTGACAATCCAATGGGAAGTCACCCTCTGTCCAATCGATCTTCGAGTGACTCACTTGCCGGTTGGAACACTCTGACCGTTCTCCACAACGAACATCGAGTGATCTTTTCGAGCAGCATTGTCAACGATGTCGGAGTGATCGAAATTCTGTGTGCGGGACCTCGCCGAGCCGGTGCGGCGTATGACATGGCAAATGCCCTCATTCGAACAGGGCGCCTGACCGACGAAGAGGTCACCGAGATCTGGCAAGCACTCATGCTCCTCGAAGTCATCGCCGAGGACGTCGGCCTCGATGGATGGGACTTCACACCTCCACCCGCACCAGACGGAATGGTTCGTGCTGTGGTGGCGAGCGGTCTCCTCCCAGAGTCGATTGCGAGAGCGCTATCGGAAGATGAACTCGAAGCCGCCATGGAACATGGATGGAACCGAGGAAATCCAGACCCCGCCGCAGCTATGGAGGCTGCGATACGTCGAGCACGCCTCGGAGTCTCCGAAGTCGATGTCACACATATCCTCGAGCAACGCGCTGTCGAGCGATGTGATGTCCTTCTCCCACGTGCCGGAGTTCGATGCATTCGACGAGCCGGTCATCCCGGACCTCACCGTTCTCGGCCTTGATGTCCTGAAACGTCAGCCGCCGGCGACGGCAGGGATGATGCTCACGGTCTCCCCGTCCGGCACAGGAGTGTCGAGACCCTGCAAGTAGCGCACATCATCATCGGCCACGAACAGGTTCACGAACCTGCGCAGACTGCCCTGATCGTCGAACAAGCGATCCTTGAACCCTGGGTGAGCCGACTCGAGATTGGCCAACACTTCACCGAGTGTCGCACCCGCAACTTCGACAGTGGAGTTGCCTCCAGAAAGCGGACGCAGAGTTGTCGGGATGCGAATGGTGACGGCCATGGCGAAACCCTATCGCCGGACACCGATTGCCTGCATGGCGATCGAGCCATGCCGTTGAGACCATGCCGTTGAACCCATATCGATGAAACCATGTCGTTGAACCATGTCGATGAAACCATGTCGACGCCAGAGATCCGCGGTCGGCTCCGTCCACGCCAGACTGACGACGTGCGCATCGCAGCTGCAGTCGACAAGTTCAAGGGAACGGCAAGCGCGCACGACGTCGCCCGCGCGATCGGTCACGCGTGCTGGGAACTCGGCTACGACTGCGACGAAATCCCACTCGCCGATGGTGGTGAAGGAACCCTCGACATTCTCGGCGGACCCAATCGAACCTCGGTCGTCACCGGACCTCTCGGAGAACCGGTGAAAGCCGAGTGGCGCTTCCACAACAACACCGCCGTCATCGAAATGGCTCGAGCGAGCGGGCTCACACTCGTCGGTGGCCCGACGACCAATGACCCTGTTCGAGCATCGACAATCGGAACCGGTGAATTGATCGACCACGCTCTCGATCTCGGTGCCACACGCATCATCGTGTGTCTCGGCGGATCAGCAACAACCGACGGTGGTCTCGGTGCTCTCGACGCCATCCGCTCTCCGGCACGTCTGAAAGCCGTCGATTTCATCGTGGCATGTGATGTCACCACCGCCTTCACCGATGCGGCTCGCGTCTTCGCCCCACAGAAGGGAGCCTCGCCGACTCAGGTTCGCCTTCTGACCAATCGTCTCGAACAATTGGCCCAGCGATACTTCGAGACCTTCGGAGTCGACGTCACCACCATCGAAGGTGCCGGCGCAGCCGGAGGTCTGGCAGGGGCGCTCGCCGCCCTCGGTGCAGACCTCATTCCGGGATTCGACATGGTCGCCGACGAAGTGAACCTCGACGACCGCATTGCGTCGACCGATCTCGTCATCACAGCCGAAGGGTGCTTCGACGCCACGAGCGCACAGGGCAAGGTCACCGGCAGCGTCATCGATCTGGCGCACTCGTTCGATCGACCGGTTGCGGGTGTTTTCGGCCTGATCGATCTCGACGACGATCTCGACGCGGACATCGTTCGACCGAATCCCTGCGTGTCGATCAGCGATCGCTACGGACTGGATCGGGCTCTGACCGAACCGCTGTGGTGTATCGAGCAGGCAGCGCTCGAGATATTGCGTTCGACGAAGACTCCGTGACGTCGATACTGCTGATCGTTCAGGTCAGCAGAGTCGACAGCACCGTGTGATCATGAACTCGTGATCATGAACTCGTGATCACGAACCCGTGATCACGAACTCGTGACAGTCATCAACTCGGAGCGAGCGTTGACGACGATGATGTCGTCGTGGTGCCGACCGGAATTTCCGGCAACGCACCCGGCGATCGGCGGCGGCACCGGAACGGGAAGAATCTGCACGCCTCCGAGAACATCAGCCACCATCGTCGCGGCGCTCTCGAATCCCGGAACGTAGTAAACGACCGTTGTCGTGAGTTTCCCGACCGTCGGGTCTGCGTTCACCGGTTGGGACACGACGAACTGTTCGGCTTGCAAGGCAGTCGTCATCTGACCCGCGGCACCCTGAACACCGGACGAGTTGGCAACGACGATCTTGAAGCCGGTGCGATTGGGGGCAAGTGTCTCCACGGGCAAGGTCGTGCTGGCGCCATCGAGCGACGTGTCATCAGTGGGCACTTCGATATTCGGTTCGAAGACTTCGCCGGTGCGATCGCGGTTGATGTCGCGCAGGATCAAGAATCCGAGGAGGACAGCAATGGCAGCAACGATCACGCTGAGTGATGTCGAGATGCTGACGCCGCCAGCAGCCTGGCGACCGCCTCGTGTTCCCGAGGGGGGAAGGTTCTCTCTGCTCATACCTGCATACCTCCGGTGTCAGAAGCGCCGTCGAGGCGCATCCGTCGGCGCCGTTCGCGAGCTCTGTGCAACCGGCGAACGACAAGAGGATCGTACGCCAGAGCGTCCGGGGTATCCAGGAGCCTGTTCAGCTCGTTGTAATAGTCGTCTGGCGAGCATTGGAAACGCTCTCGGAGCAAGGCGTCCTTGACACCGTCTTCGGTCCACCATGTCCGCTCGAAGTCGAAAATCGCCTTCTCCCGATCGCTCAACGCCATTGTTCAAGCCTGCCTTTCAACAGTGTTGATTACAAGGATCCTCGCCCCTCCATTTGGAACACCTCTCGGCTTCCCGGTGTGCTAGGGCTTGGTTTCAGAGTTGGATCTAGCCCTTCGACGAGACCACACCTGTCCGTCATCCGAACAATCGCAAGTGCCCGAACATGACTACCGTTGGTTCGGTGAAACGTCCGTTCGTCATCGGTGTCGCCGGAGGTACGTGCTCGGGCAAGACGACAGTCGCCGAACGTCTCGCTGCAACCGTTGGCAACGACCAGTTGGCGCTGAT
>JBIIKC010000004.1:0-17347 GCA_044233375.1 Ilumatobacteraceae bacterium | reverse complement strand
TTCGAAAGGTACAGACGGAGGATTTCGTCGAGATCTTGAAAGCCATGGATGGCCTCCCAGTCACGATTCGGCTGCTCGATCCACCGCTTCACGAGTTTCTTCCCAACGTGCACGAACTCGAGATGAAGCAGGTTCAACAAGGCGGACTCTCCGACGAGGAAAGCGATCTCCTCGAAGCAGCGCGAGAATGGTCCGAATTCAACCCGATGCTCGGAACCCGGGGAGTCCGGCTGGGTGTGATCAAACCTGGTCTCTACGCAATGCAGGTGCGAGCCCTGATGGAGGCTGTAGCGGAACGTCTCGCACGAGGTGGGAAGCCCATTGTGGAGGTCATGATTCCGCTCACCGTCACGCGTGAGGAATTGGCTCTCGCGCGGAGTTGGGTTCTCGAGGGGATTGCTGGTGCAGCGGCCGATTCGAAATCGCCGACGAAGGCGAAGATGAAGGTGTCGATCGGGACGATGATCGAAACTCCCCGTGCTGCGCTCCGAGCGGATGAGCTCGCAGAAGAGGCTGACTTCTTCAGCTTCGGAACCAACGATCTCACGCAGATGACCTTCGGCTTCAGTCGTGATGATGTCGAGAGCAGGATGATGCCCACCTACCTCGAGTACGGTCTTTTGAAGCGCAACCCATTCGAGACGATCGACCAAACCGGAGTCGGGGAGTTGATACAGATCGCTGCAACTCGGGGTCGTCGAACCAAGTCAGGAATCAAACTCGGCGTTTGCGGGGAGCATGGCGGTGATCCGGAGTCGATCGAGTTTCTTTATCGTGTCGGACTCGACTATGTGAGCTGCTCTCCGTATCGCGTTCCAATCGCTCGACTTGCTGCAGCTCAGGCGGTTTTGGCTACTGCAGGTACTCAGAAGTCCGAGTCGAAATGATCTATTGCTCGAATTGCTCGAATTGCTCGGAAAGAGAGATCCTATGAACCTTGCAACGACTGAATCGTCCGGGAAATTTGTCGAGTTGAGCGTCCCCGGTTGGGCATGGGTGGCTCTGATCGCGTTCATCGGCGTCCTCTTGATGTTCGACATCCTCGTCGTTCACCGCAAGGCTCATGACGTTCACACACGAGAAGCCGCCATCGAAAGTGCTGTATGGATCTCGATCGGTCTCGCGTTCACCGGAGTGATGGCGTTGGCTTTCGGAGCGGGGGCGGCGGGAGAGTACGTCAGCGGATACCTCATCGAAAAGAGCCTGAGCGTCGACAATGTCTTCGTTTGGGCATTGATTCTGAGTTACTTCAAAATTCCTTCGAAGTATCAGCACCGAGTTCTCTTCTGGGGAATTTTCGGAGCACTTGCGCTGAGAGCGATCTTCATATTCGCCGGAGTCGCGCTGATCGAGAGGTTCTCGTGGGTCTTGTACCTCTTCGGAGGTTTCCTGGTGTACACGGCGATCAAACTCGTCTTCACGGGGCAGGACGAGATCGATCCGGCGTCGAGTCGATTCATGCGGATGATCGACCGCATCGTTCCGAGCACACATGAATTCGAGGGTCAGAAACTCTTCACCCGCATCGACGGAAGATTGTTGGCGACTCCGCTGTTCGCAGTTCTTCTCCTGGTCGAATTCACCGATGTGCTCTTCGCAGTTGATTCTGTTCCTGCCGTTCTTGCCGTGAGCCGTGAGCAGTTCATCGTGTTTTCGTCGAATGCTTTCGCCATCCTGGGGTTGCGAGCTCTGTATTTTCTCCTTGCAGATGCTCACGCGCGATTCAGTTATCTCAAGGAAGGGCTCGCAATCATCCTTGCGTTCGTCGGGATCAAGATGCTGCTCCACGATTGGTACCACATTCCGACGTGGTTGTCTCTCGTCGTGATCTGCATCGTCCTCTTCGTCGCCATCGGATTCTCCTTGCGTGCGGATCGTTCACGAGCCCATGAAACAATCGATCTCGAGGATGAGTCCAGCTCTGCGAAGCCAGCCGAAGAGCCCCCCTACCAAGAGCGCTGATCGGCAGACTCGGCTCGGCACTACTCTTCCCGCATGGCAATCGTTGCTGAGGACATCGAGCGTGTGCGAGCGGCAACGTCAATCGTCGAAGTCGTTCAGCAATACGTCGCTCTTCGAAAGACCGGACGCAATTGGGTTGGCTTGTGTCCCTTCCATGCAGAGAAGTCTGGTTCGTTCAATGTGCGTGACGAAACGGGTCGCTACAAATGCTTCGGCTGCCAAGTGGCGGGTGACGTCTTCAATTTCGTTCAGGAGATCGAGAACATCGACTTCGTGGCAGCGGTGGAGAAACTCGCATCCCGAGCGAACATTTCTCTTTCCTACACGAGCGGCGGTGAGGGCAAGGATCGCTCTCGTCGTAAAGCGCAGATCACGGCGATGGAGGCAGCAGTTGATTGGTACCACCAGCGTCTGCTCACATCTGTAGATGCGCGCCTGGCTCGCGACTATTTACGGGGCAGAGGACTGGCGGGAGACGTGGCCCGGCAATTCCGTTTGGGTTACGCCCCTGATGATTGGGATGCTCTCAGTAGCCACATGGTCTCGTCTGGGTTTTCGGCTGACATTCTTCGTGACGTCGGACTTGCTTTCACCAATCGAGCGAACCGCCTGCAGGATTCGTTTCGTGCTCGTGTGATGTTTCCGATCTTCAACGATGGCGGTGAGCCGGTTGCGTTCGGGGGTCGAGTTCTGCCTGGAAGCACCGATCCGGCCAAGTACAAGAACTCACCGGAAACGAAGATCTACATGAAATCCAAGACGCTCTATGGACTCAATTGGGCGAAGAACGACGTGGTCAAAGCCGACCAGGTGATCGTGTGTGAGGGCTACACCGATGTCATCGGTTTCCATCGAGCCGGTGTGTCACGGGCAGTTGCGACCTGCGGAACTGCGTTGACCGAGGAGCATGTGCGCGTGCTCAAGCGTTTTGCGAGCCGAGTCGTTCTCGCCTTCGATGCAGATGCTGCCGGACAGGGAGCTGCTGAGAAGTTCTACGAATGGGAACAGAAGTATCAGGTACAGGTTTCGGTTGCTCGATTTCCCCAGGGTCGAGATCCGGGCGACTTGGCGTCGAGCGATCCGGCTGCGTTGGCCGCAGCCGTCGACGAAGCCATACCTTTCCTCGGTTTCCGAATCAATCGAGTTGTTCAGGGAGCTCCATTGCGCAGCCCGGAAGACAAGGCGCGAGTGGCGGCTCGTGCTCTGGAGGTCATCAACGAACATCCCGATGTGAATGTCCGCAAGCTGTATGCGGGTGAGGTGGCGGCCCGAGTCGGCCTTCCAGTGAACGATGTGGTTCGTCAGGCGGAGCGACGCAGTTCTCGACCGATAGTGAATCCGCCGCTGAGCCGAAGTGTCGGGTTCCAGGAGAATGCCGAGTTCGTGGCGATCAGCCTTCTCGTACAGTCCTGGGACGACATCGCACCGTGGCTGATCGAGGAAATGTTCGCGCAAGAAGTCACACGTCGAGCATTCGCAACTCTCGGTACAGCTGGAGCGCAGCCCGGTTTGCTGCTCTCCAATGCTCTCGAGTTGGCGGATCCTGAAGTTCGGGAACTTCTCGAGCGCAGTGCAGTCGCTGATGTGGATGTTTCCGCTCAGTCAGTTGCATTCAACTTGGTGAGTACTGCGGTTCGTCGCATGCTGGCTCAACGAACCGGTATCACCGATCCTGATGAGATTCGTCAAGATCGCGATGCGCGTCTCGAATTGGAGAGACTCGATGACGAGAAGGCGGCGCCAGCTGCGTGTGAGTCGTTGCTATGGTGGCTGGGACAGCGAGGGAAGGACCTCGATGGACTTGGGGGTGGAAGTGGGGGAGAACCGGGCTGATCGCTCCGGCGGCTCGCTACCGGCGTCACCCCTTCCCGAAGGTATCGACTTGCAGGAGTGGTCGCGTCTCATCGATTTCGGTCGTCGCCGTGGGGAGTTGTCGACCGAAGACATCGTCGATGTTCTCCACGAAGTCGAACTCACCGCAGATTCGATCGAAGCAGTTCGCAGCCACATCGAGGCCCATGGGATTCGAGTCGACCAATCCTTCGAGTTCGATGACTCCGGTGAACTGCGTCGTCCATTTCTGGATGCAGCGGTGCGTTCATCGAGCGAACGACATGTGGGGTCGAATTCTTCGACCAGACGCCCTGGTGAATCGGCGACCCAGGACGCGGTCAAAATGTATCTGTTCGAGATCAGCAGAATTGCGTTGTTGACCGCCGAAGAGGAACGCATTCTCGGACGCCGAATCTCCGAAGGAATCGAAGCCGAAGTCGAGTTGGCGGCATTGTCCGAAGACGCATCGAGTGTCGATCGCAAGCGTTTGCAGCGTGTGGCCAAGAAGGGACGTCAGGCCCGTGACGATCTCACGCAGGCGAATTTGCGCCTCGTGGTGAGCATCGCAAAGCGCTATACGAAGACCACCATGCCTCTCGCTGACGCAATCCAGAGTGGAAATATTGGACTCATGAAGGCTGTGGAGCGCTTCGACTACACGAAGGGCTTCAAGTTTTCCACTTATGCAACGTGGTGGATCAAACAAGCGATATCGCGAGCTGTTGCCGACGAGACACGCAACATTCGTATTCCCACTCACACCATGGAAAGCATCAATCGGACTCGACGCCTCCAGCGGGAATTGCTCCAGCAGTTGCAGCGCGAGCCGACTGTTGCGGAAATTGCCTCGGCGATGGGGGAGAGCACAGAGAAGGTGACGACATATCTCTCTCTCGCTGCGGGTACGACGAGCTTGGATCAACCGACTCGCGACGACAGTGACATGACGTTTGCTGACAACTTGCCTTCCCCAGATGCCGTCGACCCGAGCGACAGCGTCGAAATCGAGGACATGCGTGAGGCGGTGCGCGAAATCCTGAGGGACCTCTCCGAGCGCGAGCAGGCAGTCATGCGGATGCGATTCGGATTGGATGGACGAGAGGGTGCAACTTTGGAAGAGGTTGGGAAAGCCTTCAACATCACGCGCGAACGAGTCCGCCAGATCGAAGTTCGCACCCTTTTCCGTTTGAGAGGCTCCGCCAGCAGTCAGGCTTTGCGCCACTTCGTGGATGGCTGATCGCGTCGCCGAACCCTGGGGCTCGTTGTGGATGGAAACGGTAACCTGTCGGCAATGATCGAGTCAGACCGTCGGTCCTATGTCGTGCGCACCTACGGGTGTCAGATGAACGAGCACGATTCGGAACGTATCTCCGGTCTCCTCGAATCGAATGGACTGGTCGGCGTTTCGTCCGAGGACGATGCCGATGTCATGGTTCTCAACACCTGTTGTATTCGGGAGAATGCCGACAACAAGTTGTACGGCAATCTTGGGATGCTGAAGCGGTGGAAGGATCAACGTCCCGGTCGGCAGATTGTCGTTTCGGGATGTCTCGCCCAAAAGGATCGAGACGTCGTTCGGGAGCGAGCGCCTTGGGTCGATGTGGTGATGGGGACCCACAACGTTCATCGAGCTGCAGAGTTGCTCGATGAGGCACGAGTTCGCGGTCCGGTGACCGAGATTCTCGAAGCTGCGGTCATCGACGATCACGCACTCTTCCCCTCGGCGCTGCCAGCGAAACGGATCAACTCTTTCGACGCATGGGTCACGATCCAAATCGGGTGCAACAATTCATGCAGTTTCTGCATTGTTCCCTCCGTGCGCGGTGAAGAGATCAGCCGACCATTCGACGACGTGGTCCAAGAGGTTCGTGATCTCGCGCTCGGAGGAGTCACCGAGGTCACCCTTCTCGGACAGAACGTGAACAGTTATGGTCGCGATCTGCAACTCGACCGGAAGCGTTCGGGAGAGGATGTTCGGGCTCAGCCGATGTTCAGCCGCCTGTTGCGTGCTGTCGGCGAAGTCGAAGGTATCCGGCGCGTCAGATTCACGAGCCCTCACCCCAAGGACATGCGCTCTGAAACATTCGCTGCAATGGCCGAGACGTCGACAGTATGTGAGCACCTCCACTATCCCCTCCAGTCCGGAAGCGACAGACTCCTCGCTGTCATGCATCGCGGATACACCGCTGATCGATACCTGGACAAACTGCATGAAGCCCGTAGTGCAGTCGATGATCTGGCGGTCAGCACAGACATCATCGTTGGGTTCCCCGGCGAGACCGAGGAAGACTTCGAGCGAACCCTCGAAGTTTCTGCAGCAGCCGAATACGACTACGCCTACACGTTCATGTTTTCACCGCGAGAGGGAACAGAAGCGGCGACGATGGTCGATCGTTTCGTCGATCCTGATGTGGTCACCGAGAGATTCGCCCGCCTACGCGTGGTCGTCGAGCGTTCGGCATTGATGAAACACGAGGCCCGAATCGGTCGGATCGAAGAAGTTCTCATCGAAGGCCCCTCGAAGAAGTCGCCGGACATCACAACTGGTCGAACTCGTCAGAACAAGGTCGTGCATTTCAGACTCGACTCACCAGTCCGTGTCGGAAGTTATGGGTTGGTGGAGATCACGGGAGCTGCTCCCCACCACCTGAGGGGCACGCTCCTCGAGGTGACATCAGAGCCGACGCACAAGGTTCGAATTCCCATTGCCGTCGAGTGATTCATCGACGACTGGCGAGCCCATTGCAATTCTCGGGCCGACAGCGAGTGGAAAATCGGCAGTCGCCATGGCGCTTGCGACGAGTGAGATGGGCCGACAACGCGGCGTCGAGTTGGTGTCGATCGACGCAATGCAGGTCTACCGAGGTATGGACATCGGAACGGCCAAACCCACTGAGGGCGACCGCTCTCTCGTCAGACACCACATGATCGATCTCGTCGATGCTCACGAGACCTTCACAGTTGCTCAATTTCAAGGCGTCTATCGTGACGTCGTATCCGATATCGCGGCGCGCAGTGGAACAGCAGTGCTCGTTGGAGGAACAGGACTCTATGTACGCGCTGTGGTGGACGATTTGGACATTCCCGGTGCATGGCCAGTCATCCGATCCCGGCTCGAGCAGGAAGCCGTTCGCGAGGGTCCAGAGCGACTTCACCAACGTCTCGAGTCGCTCGATCCGAGAGCCGCATCAAAGATGGAAGCCACCAATACCCGGCGGATTGTGAGAGCTCTCGAAGTGGTCGAGGGAAGTGGGAGGGCGTTTTCCTCGTTCGGCCCGGGGGTCGACGAGTATCCGGCAGCGAACGTGCGGCAAGTTGCGATTCGATGGGATCGGGAAGTTCTGAGACGGCGCATTGCGAACCGGGTGCAAGTGATGGTCGAGTCCGGACTCGTGGATGAGGTGAGGAGACTTCTCGAGGATGGTCTGTCGAGGACTGCTCGCCAAGCTCTCGGCTACAAGGAAGTGATCGAATACATCGAAGGGCGGGTGGATTTCGAATCGGCGGTCGAGTCGATCGTTGTGCATACCTATCAGTTCGCAGTTCGACAGGAGCGCTGGTTTCGACGGGATCCACGGGTGACATGGTTCGACGTTCGAGAGGACCCAGTTGCCGAAGTCGCCCCGCGGATCATCGGGATGCTGGCGTAGTCTGACGACATCGATGGATCGAACACTGAGCCCCCGACCATGACTGGCTTCACTGACCCGGATCAGAATCTGGATCAGTCGGTGGTGCACTTGACGAAACACCATGGCTGGGGGAACGACTTCCTCGTGGTGGATGTGACCCGTCCCGGGACGCTCCCCTCGGGGACTTCGATGTCGGATCTTGCACGAGTGTGGTGTGACCGCAGGACTGGTGTCGGAGCTGATGGGCTCCTCTTCTTGGAAATCCGCAGTTCTTCCGAGCTCGGCATGATCCTGGTCAATGCCGATGGCAGTCGAGCCGAGATGAGCGGGAACGGGATTCGCTGTCTGGTTCAAGCCGCTCATCGCGTGATCGGCAGCGGGCAGCGTCAGTCCCCGTGGCCCGTTCGATACTCGGTTGAAACCGAGGGTGGGACACGAATCGTCGACGTTCTCGGTCCCGAGTTGGATGGAGTTCTTCCTCTCAGCGTCGACATGGGAATTGTCGAGCAGATCGCACCGCCGGAGACGTGGAGCTCTCTCGGATGTCACGACGATCGCCCCGTTCGACATGTCTCGCTGGGAAATCCGCATGCAGTAGTGGGGGTCGATGATGTCGAAGCTGTCGACCTGGTCGCCCTTGGCGAGAAGGTCCCGATGGTCAATCTCGAGATCATCGAACCTGGACCCGAACCCGATGCAGTAACCATGCGCGTTCACGAGCGAGGTGCCGGGTTGACGATGGCGTGTGGGACCGGCGCATGTGCCGCAGCAGAGGCGGCGCTTGCCTGGGGGCTCGTGCCGAGTTCGGTGAGCGAAGTTCGTGTCCACATGCCTGGTGGCGAAGCTCGTGTGCACATCGACGCCTCGACCAAGCGAGCGATTCTGACTGGTCCTGCCCAATTCGTTGCGTCGATCATGGTGTCGGTGTGAGCAGTCCGAACCCCAACTCTCCCTACAATCAGGCCCTCGGTCAGACCCTGATCGAGAGGAGTATCCGGGAAAAGATCGTGCTTGTCGGGGTGACACTGACAGGACACAGTGATGAGGAGACCGAGGCCAGTCTCGACGAGTTGAGTTTGTTGATCGACACTGCCGGAGCCGATGAAGTGGCCCGTCTCGTCCAGCGACGCGATGTGCCCGACCACACCTGGTACCTCGGTAAAGGGAAGGTCGAGGAGTTGCGCGAACTCTGTCTCGCAGTCGATGCGGACACAGTGGTTTTCGACAACGAGTTGTCGCCAGGGCAGCAATACAACCTGGAGCGACTTCTCGGTCGAACTGCGATCGACCGCACTGCGGTCATTCTCGACATATTCGCCCAGAATGCTCACACTCTCGAGGGCAAAGCTCAAGTCGAACTTGCTCTGCTCAAGTACCGACTTCCTCGGTTGCGTCGAGGAGCCTCGGCTAAATTGTCTCAGCAGCGCGGAGGCATCGGCTCGCGTTTCGGTAGCGGTGAAACCAAACTCGAGGTCGACCGACGGCGCATCCAGAAGAGAATCGCGCGGCTCGAAGACGAACTCGACGAACTGAGTCGGACGAGAGACCTCCAGCGCAAAGGTCGCGCTCGTAGTGGACTGGCAAATGTGGTCATCGTCGGGTACACCAACGCGGGAAAGTCGACTCTTCTGAATCGTCTGACGAAGGCTGGCGTGCTCGTCGAGGATCGTTTGTTCGCAACTCTCGACCCGACCACGCGCAGGCTTTCCTTGCCGGGCGGGGAGCCAGTTCTTCTCACGGACACAGTGGGATTCGTCCGCCGCCTTCCCCATGGACTGGTGGAGTCGTTCAAGAGCACCCTCGAAGTTGCGAGTCGTGCAGATCATTTGGTTCATGTCGTCGATGGCTCCGCGTCGGACCCGGATGGACAGATCGAAGCGGTACGAACAGTCCTGCGGGAGATCGGTGCTGATCAGGTTCCGGAATTGCTGGTGTTCAACAAACTGGATCTCGATCCAGCAGGTGTCGCCGATGTCGTTGGCTGGCATCCCGGATCGGTGGGTGTGAGCTCGCTGACGGGAGAGGGCTTGGAGGATTTCCTGTACGTGCTCGCTGGCCGTCTGCGGGCCGTCACGACCAGCGTCGACTTGTTGATTCCCTACGATCGAGGAGATGTGCTTGCCTCGGTCCATCGTGAGGGAGAAGTGATGTCGTCGGAGCATGTCGAAGGGGGCATTGCTGTGCGGGCACGATTGTCCGAGGCCTCGAGAGGTCGACTTCAGGAATTCACGACCTCCGGTGCATCTGACTCGAGCGACTCGAGTGGTCGACAGGAGAACCGATCATGACTTCCAATGCTGGTGAGATTCAGATGTCGATGCGCGCACCTCATGGATTCGAACCTCCTCCATATCCGTACGAGAGGCTCGATGCTTTTCGACCCTTGGCTGACCGATTCGAATCTGGTGTGATCGATTTGTCGATCGGCACGCCGTGTGACCCACCGCCGGCGAGCGTCATTCATGCTCTCGCCAAGAGCAATTCCGAACGCGGTTATCCCGCTTCGATTGGCTCAGCAGCTCTGCGTCAGGCGTTCACACGTTGGATGAACCGCCGCTTCGACGTGGAGATCGATCCCAGCAGCGTCGCTGCCTGTATCGGAACGAAGGAATTCGTCGGGACACTGCCTCAGTGGATGTCGCTGCGTAGCCCCGACAAGGACACCGTTCTCTATCCCGCAATTTCGTACCCGACGTATGAGATGGGGGCGATCCTGGCCGGTTGTCGAGCGGTACCCGTTCCGGTTCGCCCGGACGGCAGTTTGGACCTCGGTGCGATTTCTGTCGACGATGCGGGTCGAGCATTGCTGTTGTGGGTCAACTCTCCATCGAACCCGACGGGAGCGCTCGACGACCTCGGTGCCGCAGCGGCTTGGGGCCGAGAACATGGTGTTCCTGTCTTCAGTGACGAGTGTTATGCGGAGTTCACGTGGACAGGGTCGCCTCGGTCGATTCTCCAACATGGTTCCACCGGTGTCGTTGCCGTGCATTCTTTGTCCAAGCGGTCGAACCTCGCCGGGTTGCGTGTTGGCGCCTATGCGGGTGATCCGGATCTCGTTCACTACCTGTCTGAAGTTCGCAAACATGTCGGGATGATGGTTCCGGGGCCGGCGCAGGCCGCAGGGGTTGCTGCACTCGATGACGACGACCATGTCCGGGAACAGCGCTCCGTGTACCGCCGTCGACTGGAACGAACCGCCGAAATCTTGTCCACTTGGTCAGGTGCCGACGTCCCGCTCCCTGAAGGTGGCTTCTACCTGTGGTTCGAAGTGGGAGATGCGTGGTCTTTTGCGCAACGTCTTGCCACTGATGCGGGAGCAATCGTCAGCCCCGGTGATTTGTACGGTCCTCGTGGGGCAGGAAACGTTCGCGTTGCTGTCGTTCAGCCCGACTCGGTTATCGAGGAACTCGCTCGTCGCTTGGGGGTCGGCGGCACCCGCACGTGACCCCGCAAATATGCGCGTGACCCGGCAAATATTGGTCAGAGACGTCGCAGAACGGTGACGACCTTGCCGAAGATTCGAACCTCGTCGGCAGAGAACGTCATCGGGGAAAGTCGTTCGTTCGCCGGTGTCAGAACGACATTCGAACCCTGTCGCGAAAATGTCTTGACCGTTGCCTCTTCACCAGGAATGCCTGCAACGACGATGTCACCGTTGTCCGCTGTGGGCTGCTGGCGTGCAACCACGTAATCGCCGTCGAGGATCCCTGCATTGATCATGGACTCCCCGCGAACGCGGAGCATGAACAGCTCGCCATCCCCCGTGAAATCGGCTGGCAGCGGGAGGAGCTCTTCGACGTTCTGCTGAGCAAGCACATCGGTTCCGGCTGCGACATCGCCCACGAGATAGCCGAGCTTTTGCAGCGTGTTGAGGTGGTTGTGCACAGTTGAAGGGGACGTGAGTCCGACGGTGTCGCCGATTTCTCGGACCGAGGGCGGGAAGCCCCGTTCGGCCATGCTCGACTCGATGCACTCGAGGATGCTGCGTTGACGTTCGGTGAGGGTGGTATCGGTCATGGCTGGAGCGTACGGATGTTCGCCCCCGATGTCAAACATGTGTTCGGTCTCAGGTCGTCGGCCGCCTCATCTCGTGGGATTTCGCTCGGTGATTTTTCGTTCGGAAAACCTTGACACCGAACACGCGTTCCCTTACTCTGACCGTGATCGAACACACGTTCTGACGTACACGTGTTCTGAAAAGCTTCGTTCAGACGTCGTTCTCGGTCAGATATTCGCTTTCGTTCAACTTTGCCAGACCCCTCTGGCACGGTGGAGATCGAGAAATCAGCCCGACAACACGCCAGCTCTGACAAAGCACTGGTTCTACGAGAGAAAGTGATCGCGACGACATGGCAGTAGCACTCAGTCCTCAGCATCAGACCAGCCCCGTCGTATCGCCAATCGAGCCAAGACTGACGTCTCCGGGTCTGCGACTCAGCGTCGAGTGTCGAACACGAAGGAATCACGAAGTCCGGTCCCGTTATCTGGCTGAGGCTCGAGCCCGTCAGCGCGCAGTATTCCGGCGCCGGCGCATCCTCGCCTCACTTGTCGTGATCATGATCGCGGCCGCCGCCTGCCTCGGCGTCCGTGCCATGGCGAACCGTGGGGATGGGGCTGCCTCCCTCCCCACGGTGACGCCCAACGGGTCGGCGGTCCTCCTGACAGCGATGCGAACCGATTCCGCCGTCGACGGTGGAGTCGATCTCGGCGGCGCGTTCATCCGAGGAGAGCAGGTCTATGTCGTGCAACCGGGGGACACTCTTTGGTCGATTGCCTCTTCGCTCACCGATGGCGATATTCGATCCTTCGTCGACGAATTGATCGTCCTCAATGGAGATGCATCGGTGGATGTCGGACAGCGACTTGTTCTTCCCGCCGATTGAGCGTGTCACTGGGCGAGACCTGCGCACTTGTGGTGGCGCCAACGGCGATATGCACGTTCGATCGGAGCGCACTACTGTTTCGGGCATGCATTGCGTGGTGTGTCGGCACGATGACACCAAAGTCGTTGATTCGCGGACTGCTGAGGACGGTGGGGCCATCCGTCGGCGGCGTGAATGTCCGGCCTGTCTCCATCGATTCACCACGTACGAACGAGTCGATGAGGTACCGCTCATGGTCGTCAAGACCAAGGGAGGGCGCGAGTCTTTCGATCGAACCAAACTGATTTCGGGAGTGATGGCTGCTTCGAAGGGGCGACCGATCGATGAGCAGGCGGTCAATGCACTTGCCGATTCGATTGAAGAGGGCCTGCGAATCTCCGGAGGAGGGGAAGTGCCGAGCACTCGAATCGGACTCGCGGTTCTCGACAAATTGCGCGAACTCGACGAGGTCGCGTACATCCGGTTCGCCAGCGTGTACAAGAACTTCGATGCTGCGGAGGACTTCCAACGCGAGGCGGCACTCCTCGACAAGTCCCCGGTTGGCTGAACAGAACCTGTTCCCTGCAAGGGCTATTAGGGTCGTAGTGTGACTCATTCCACGACAACTCCGAGAGCCAACCCCGGCGAGCGAATCGCGTACAGAACATGTCCGTTGTGTGAGGCCGGATGCGGTCTCGAAATCACAGTCAAGCCCGGTGCGACAGGTGAGGAAGTGTCGAGAATTCGGGGTGACCTGGCAGATGTCTTCTCGCACGGGTTCATCTGTCCCAAGGGTTCCGCGTTGAAGCAACTGCACGAAGATCCGGACCGGCTTCGTAAACCCTTGGTGAAACGCAATGGGCGCCATGTGGAGGTCGAGTGGGACGAAGCGTGGGCCGAGGTCGCTGGTCGATTGCAGGACGTCATCGAGCGTCGCGGACGAGAGGCTCTTGGTGTGTATCTCGGCAACCCGGGTGCTCACAGTCTGTCGGCGATGCTGTACAACCGGATGCTCCTCCAGGGGCTCGGAACTCGTCGACGTTTCAGCGCATCGACTGTCGACCAAATGCCCAAACAGGTGGCAGCTGGATACATGTTCGGAACGGGCGTCAGCGTCGCCGTTCCCGATCTCGATCGAACCGATTACTTGTTGATGCTCGGTGCGAATCCATTCGCGTCGAATGGAAGTCTGTGCACGGCACCGGATTTTCCGGGTCGACTCAAGGCAATCCGCGAGCGTGGTGGGACGGTCGTCGTTGTCGACCCGCGTCGTACCCGCACCGCCGAAGAAGCCGACAGGTGGCTTGCGATCGCGCCTTCGACGGACGGATTGTTTCTGATGGCCATCGTGAACGTCCTGTTCGCGGAGGGTCTCGTGTCGGTCACAGATCGCTTGAAGCCATTGTTGGCAGGACTCGACACGGTCGAGGAGTTGTGTCGGCAATTCAGCCCCGAGTCGGTGGCGACGGCCACGGGGTTGACCGCCGAGGACATCACTCGGGTGGCGCGGGAGATTGCTGCGGCGCCGACGGCTGTCGTGTACGGGCGCATCGGTACGACGACGAACGAATTCGGCACCACCACATCGTGGCTCGTCGACGTGGTCAACATTCTCACGGGGAATCTCGACGAACCGGGTGGGGCGATGTTCACGCGGCCGGTCCTGGGTAATCCCACGACGAGGGGAGCAGGGGGCAAAGGATCGGGCTTTCGAATTGGCCGCGGCGGTGGACGCACCAAAGTCAGCGGATATCCGGAAGTGATGGGGGAGTACCCCGCGGCTGCTCTTGCGGAAGAAATCAACGATGCTGGCGACGAGTCGATAGCGGCGTTGATCACCGTCGCCGGCAATCCGGTGTTGTCGACGCCGCATTCGCGACAGTTGGCCGACGCACTCGATCGCCTCGAACTGATGATCAGCGTCGACATGTATCTCAATGAAACGACGCGTCATGCCGACGTGATCCTGCCGGTGCCCTCTCAGTTACAGCGCGATCATTACGACGTGCTGTTGCTGCAGTTCGCGATCCGTAACGTTGCGAATTACAGCACGGCAGTTCTCCCACTCGATGACGGTCAACCCGATGAGTGGGAGATTCTTGCAAAGCTCGGAGCCATTGCTCAGGGTTTCGGACCCGATGTCGATCCTTCGATCGTCGACGATGGTGCGATCGAAGGTCTCGTGAGGCACAGCGTTGCGGATCCGACGTCACCAATTCATGGTCGTAATGCCGACGAGATTCGAAGCATTCTCGACAGCAACCATCGACGTGGACCTGCTCGCATGCTGGATTTCATGTTGCAGACGGGCCCTCATGGAGCAGCGTTCGGCTCCAACCCGGGGGGAGCGAGCCTCGACCTGCTACTAGCCAACCCGCACGGTGTCGACTTCGGGGCCCTCGAACCGCGACTACCCGAGGCGCTCAGGACTCGGTCGGGAGAGATCGAAATGGCGCCGGCAGAACTGGTCGCTGACGTCGATCGACTGCGTGATTTCGTCGAGTGTGCTCGGGATCGCGGCATGGTCCTCATCGGACGCAGACATCTCAAGTCGAACAACTCGTGGATGCACAACGTTCGGGTCCTCACCAAGGGTTCGATGTCGTGTTCACTGATGATTCATCCCGATGACGCAGCTGATCTCGGACTCACAGATGGAGCGAGCGCAACGGTGACATCGAGGGTTGGTGCGGTCACGGTGCCGATCGAAATCACCGACGGCATTCGACCAGGAGTCGTCAGCCTTCCCCATGGGTGGGGGCACTCGGAACCGGGCACGGCAATGCGTGTTGCGGCAGAAAAACCAGGGGTGAACTCGAACGTGCTGACCGATGACCGGGCCCTCGACCCCTTGTCCGGAACGTCGGTTCTGAACGGCATCCCGGTCACAGTCGTTCCCGCTCACTGAGATTTCCACCGACGCATCCGTTTGGATCGGCGGTCATCCCCAGAACGTGGGTGCTATCCACAAGGACATCCACAGCCTTTTCCCCACGGATTTCAGCCAATTCACAGGGTTGTCCCCTTCCTCCACACAGGGGGACACCCGTACAGTGCCAGCAATGAAGCGTCAATAGCGGCTTGTGGAGTCGAACCGACAGATGGTGTCTGGCAGACCCTCCACCCGTCGCAGACAATCATCCAATCTTCATCGACAATCGTTGACAGGGGTGTAACTACACTGGTGTAATCTAACAACCTCTTGTGGTGACACAAGCGGTGGGGGGTCGCAGACACCACATGTTGTGTCCCCTCGATTGACCAAACATTCATGAATCTCACAGCCGGGTCAGCCGGTCTCAGTGAACCCAGACAGTCCAACTGAACAACCGCACTGAACGCCCAAATCGCCATCGATCGAAAAGGAAAATCTACATGTCTCTCGCACCGGATCGTCTCGCCATTGGAATCCGCCGCCACTTCACCAGTCCGGGAACCCACCCATACGACCAAGTCGAGTGGGAGACGAGGGATGCCAGGATCTCCAACTGGAAGGACGGCTCGGTTGCCTTCGAGCAGCTCGGTGTCGAATTCCCGACGACCTGGTCGTTGAACGCAACGAACATCGTCGCCCAGAAATACTTCCGCGGGACACCGGGAACCGAGGAGCGTGAGTGGTCGTTGCGTCAGGTGATCGATCGTGTGGCGGACACGATCACGACATGGGGAGTCGAGGGCGGCTATTTCGTCGACCAGGCCGAAGCGGACGCGTTCCGGGACGAATTGAAGTTCATTCTCGTAACCCAGCGTGCAGCGTTCAACAGTCCTGTCTGGTTCAACATCGGTGTCAAGGGTGTGCCGCAGCAGGCGAGCGCGTGTTTCATCCTTGCTGTGGACGACAAGATGGATGCAATTCTGAACTGGTATCGCGAAGAGGGAGTGATCTTCAAGGGTGGCTCGGGTTCGGGCATCAACTTGTCCAAGATTCGATCGAGCGTCGAACTGCTTCAGGGCGGTGGAACCGCCTCCGGTCCCGTGAGTTTCATGCGTGGAGCCGACGCATCAGCGGGCACGATCAAATCCGGTGGCAAGACTCGTCGGGCGGCGAAGATGGTCATTCTCAATGTCGAACATCCGGACATCGAAGAGTTCATTTGGTGCAAAGCAAAAGAGGAGCGCAAGGCTCGCGTACTCCGCGATGCGGGCTTCGACATGGATCTCGATGGATCCGACGCTTTCAGCATTCAGTATCAGAATGCAAACAACTCCGTGCGGGTGACCGACGACTTCATGCAGGCAGTCATCGACGATCGTGATTGGTCGTTCCGAGCTGTGACCACGGGGGAGCCGGTTCGCACAGTGCGTGCTCGTGACTTGTGGCGAGAGATTGCGCAGGCTTCGTGGGAGTGCGCGGATCCGGGTCTGCAGTTCGACACCACCATCAACAAGTGGCACACCGCTCATGCGACCGGACGGATCAACGGCTCGAACCCGTGCAGCGAGTACATGCACATCGACAACTCGGCGTGCAACTTGGCGTCCATCAACTTGCTCAAGTACCTCGATGAAGACGGCACGTTCGACGTCGAGGCTTACAAGCACACGATCGAGACGATGTTCACCGCCCAGGAGATTCTCGTCGGACGTGCCGACTATCCAACGGAGATGATCGGCGAGAACAGCCGCAAGTTCCGTCAATTGGGTCTCGGATACGCCAACCTCGGTGCATTGTTGATGGCGCTCGGACTTCCGTACGACTCCGACCAGGGTCGGGCATGGGCTGCCGCGCTGACGAGCCTCATGACAGGACACGCGTATGCGATCAGTGCTCGTACCTCGAGCCGCATGGGACCCTTCGCTGGCTTCTCGGAGAACGAGCAATACATGCTCGACGTGATGCGGATGCATCGAGACGCCAGCTACCAGATCGCTGACGAGACTGTTGTTCCGGCTGAATTACTGAGAGCCGGGCAGGAGTCCTGGGAGACCGCTGTACGTGATGGCGAGGAGTACGGCGTGCGCAACAGCCAGGCCACAGTTCTCGCTCCGACGGGAACCATCGGCTTGATGATGGACTGCGATACAACGGGAATCGAGCCCGACCTCGGTCTCGTAAAA
>JBIIKC010000138.1:0-4571 GCA_044233375.1 Ilumatobacteraceae bacterium | reverse complement strand
CCGAAAATAGGGCTCGACCGAACGCCACGACCATCCTTCGCATCCGAAATCACGCTCCCAAGCGTCGTAATCGTCGACCTCACCCCACAGCCCCACCATGGCGTTGATCGCCGATGAACCGCCCAGGCCGCGACCCCGCAAGTACGGCTCCGCTGGTCGGCCTTTGACTCGGCTCGCAACGAGGTCGGGCCAGGTCCGATTCGGAACCTCCAACGCATCGAAGAACGAGGGACCGTAGAGCCCACTCTCGATCCCCCCAACTGGCCCCTCTCCAGCAACCTGCACTGCGTCTTGCTCGGGACCGGCTTCGAGAAGCAGAACCGAGCGACCACATCGTGACAGGCGATCGGCGAGAACACAGCCAGCCGAACCTGCACCGACGATGATCACGTCATGCGTCATCGACCTGCTCGGGGAACCCGGCACGATTCGTCATCTCGGGTAGTCCTGCGAGATGCGCTGCATCGTTGTATCGAACGACTTTCCAACGACCGAGACGAACGACCTCGAGCTCGGTGATCGAAGTGTTCTTCGTATGGATCTCGAAGATCCCAGTTCCCGCCGTACGAAGCGCCTGCCGCAAAACGGTGTCGATCACACCTCCATGGCAGACGACGAGTGCAGTTCCTCCACCGATGTCGTCCATCAGCGTACGCACCGCCTTACCAATGCGGATCTGGAAGTCGGCAATCGTCTCTCCCCCAGGGAACGTCACACCGTAGGGGTCGTTCTCCCAGTCGGGATTTCCGAACCGACGGGTGAATTCGTCGTAGGTCAGACCATCACATTCCGGGCCCGGATCGTGTTCTCCGAATTCGGGAACGATCTCGATCCCGGAACGATCGAAGGCCGGCAGAAGAATCTCAGCGGTCTCACGCGCTCTCGGGTATGCACTGCTGATGACCACCTCTGGTCGGAACTCCCGATTGGCGCTCCACCGATCGCGCAACTTGGCGGCTTGCACTCGCCCCAGATCGGACAGGCCCCGACAGGACCTGGGTCCGCCCACAACGCGATCAACCGTCACTTTCGATTCACCGTGACGCACCAGAACGATACGAGTCATCCGGTCAGACCAGCTTCTCGACGAAAGCCTCCAGCTGACGGAGATTGCGACACTCGTAGATGCCGTCTGTGAAGTTCCCGTACTCACCGACGATCGAGTCACCCGTGTTCCAATACGAGCGCGGCTCCGGATTCAGCCAATACACCTGTCGAGCCTTCTTGGACACTTCCTTCACCACCCACGACTGCGATGCGTGATAGTTGTTTCGCGCATCACCGAGGAACAGCACGGTGGTCTTCGGAGTGATGTCCTTTCCGTATCGTTCCCAGAAGACTTCGAAGGCGTGACCGTAGTCGGAATGGCCATCCACCCACACCACATCGGCTTCAGTATTCACTCGATGGATCGCCTCGGTGATGTCCTCGGTCCCTTTGAAGTAGCTCGTCACCTCATCGATGCCATCGATGAAGACGAATGAGCGCACCTTCGAGAACTGGTTCTGGATGGCATAGACGAGCATCAGTGTGAACCGAGCGAATGCCGCAACACTTCCGGAGATATCGGCTACGACCATCAACTCGGGCTTCGATGCGCGGGGAGACTTGAACTTGGGCTCGGCCGGAGTTCCCCCATACGACAATGAGTGACGAACCGTGTTTCGAAAGTCGAGCGGACCTTTGCGACCGTGGCGGCGCTTTCGAGCGAGTCTTGCAGCAAGTTTACGTGTGAGCGGATACAAGGACTTCTTGAGCGCCTGCATCTCGTCACGACTCGCATGCATGAACTCCACGTCTTCGGGAAGTGGTTTGCGAAGAGTCTTGGCCATCGCCTCTGCGCCACGGTCAGCCACCAGACGCCGCCGAATCTCAGCCTCGATTTCCTTCTTGAACTGTTCGATGCGAGTCTCGTATTCGTCTCGTTCGAGACGTTCTTCGAGTGGAGTCAATTCTCCGCCCACTTCCTGACGGCTCGATTCCATCAATTTTCCGAGCATTCCCTCGAGATCGAGATTGCGCAGAGTTCGGTACAGGTAGTACGTGCCGCCCACCGGTCGACCCGGCTCCATGCCCGCGAATCTTTGCACCGCCTGCTTCGCCAGAGCGCGCATCATGGCCTGGTCGCCATTCATCAGAGCCTGAAGGAGCATCTGTGCGATTTCTTCGGGCGTGAGCGAGTCCATGCCGCCCGAAGTGCCCCGACCGTCTCCTTGCTGGAGTTGATCCTGCATCTCGCGCCACATCTTCTCGAGCTCGTCCTCGGATTCGCCAGAGATCGAATACTCGGGACCGCGCAGCGAGAAATAGACCTCGAAGACAGTCTCGAAGCTCTTCCAGTGCGAGCTGTTCTTCACCATGGTTGCCGCGAGCGCGTACTTGAAAGCCTCACGATCATCGATCGGAATGTGTTGGACTGCCTCCATGGCGTCCAAGTTCTCCGTCAGCGACACAGGGAGACCGGCATTGCGCAACTCCTGAACGAAACCGGCTAGGAGATCCAGCATTCGCTACACCGGATCGACGGAGAGTTCCTTGGCAGCCTTGGAGATGTCCGACTGGTACTTCAGTAGGACGTGCAAAGTGTCCTTGGCAACCTTTTCGTCGATGGAGTCGATGTTGAGCAACATCAGCGTTCGGGCCCAGTCCAGCGTTTCGCTGACGCTCGGAGCCTTCTTCAAGTCGAGTTGACGGATGCTGCGCACGATCCGCGCAACCTGATCTGCCAAGTTCTCGCTGATTCCGGGAACCTTCGTCAACACGATTTCCTTCTCACGATCGAGAGCCGGGTAGTCCACGTGCAAGAAGAGACAGCGTCGCTTGAGGGCCTCGGAGAGCTCGCGAGTGTTGTTCGAGGTCAAGAACACGAGAGGAATCTGCTTGGCTGAGATCGTTCCCAGTTCCGGAATCGATACCTGGTACTCGGAGAGGATTTCGAGCAGGAGTGCTTCCGTCTCGACCTCGACACGGTCGACCTCGTCGATCAACAGAACGACAGGATCCGATGCGCTGATGGCTTCGAGGAGAGGACGGGTGAGCAAGAACTCTTCGCTGAAGATGTCGTCGTGCACCTCGCTCCACGAATCACTGTTCTTGTCGGCCTGGATGCGGAGCAATTGCTTCTTGTAGTTCCATTCGTACAGCGCTTTGGACTCGTCCAGCCCCTCGTAGCACTGCAGTCGTATCAGCCTTGCGCCGATGAGATCGGCGACGCTCTTTGCGAGTTGTGTCTTTCCGGTTCCCGCAGGACCTTCGACGAGCACCGGTTTGCCGAGGCGATCCGCGAGAAAGACGACCCCTGCAATTCCCTCGTCGGCGAGGTAGTTCACCTCACGAAGACCTTCACGAACCTGTTGAACCGAAGAAAAGCGGGGCTGCACGTCTGCCACCCTACAAGTTGCCGGTCCGGCCAAGGAATTCCAGTCTCCTCGAACACGCATTACCCTCTCATCACATGTCCTCAGCCGAGTCCATCGAGTTGCGTACCAGCACCGATGCAAAGTCGGCATCCTCGCTGGATTCGGGCACCAGCCTCCTACGAAACAACGCCGTCGTGGCTCTCGGAACCGGCTTGTCCCGGCTGACGGGATTGCTCAAAGTCATTGTCTTCGGAGTGATCATCGGTCAAACGGCTCTCGCCGATGCCTATGACGGCGCAAACAACTCCCCGAATGCCGTCTACGAACTCCTGCTCGGTGGAGTTCTGTCTGCTGCTCTCGTTCCCATGTTCAGCCGACTCCTCGAAGACGACGATCGGGAGTCCGTCGAAGCCATTGTGGGAACAGCCATCATCGCATTGACGGCGATCACTGCGATCACCGTGTTCTTCGCACCATGGGTGTTCCGTGCGTTCTCTCTCAATCCGGCAGACGGCATCGACGTCTCCGAATTTCGAACTGTTGGAACGGCCCTGACTCGCATCTTCCTCCTGCAGATCTTCTTCTATGGCGTGTCTGCAATCCTCGGCTCACTCCTCAACGCCCAGCGGCGCTTTTTCGCTGCAGCCTGGTCTCCCGTTCTCGCCAACATCGTCGTCATCTGTTCACTCCTGTACGTGCCGGTTCTCCTCGGTGACGCCGCCGACTCGATTCCGCTAGCCGAGGTACTGAACAGTCCCTCGTTTCGCTGGCTTCTCGGACTCGGTGCTACGGGTGGCATCGCGCTCCAAGCGCTCGTCCTTCTGCCAGCTCTCCATCGGGCGAATCTGAACTTCCGTTTCCGTTTCCAGCCGCGTCACCCAGCGGTACGCAAACTGATGTCGTTGTCCGGCTGGACGTTCGGATACGTCATGGCAAATCAGCTGACAGTCGTCGTGATGAAGAATCTCGCCGAACCAGGTAGCGGCGGTCAAGATGCGTTCGCAAAAGCGACGACGTTCTTCTACTTCCCTCACGGTCTTCTTGCCATGAGCATCGCAACAACCTTCATTCCAGAGATGGCCCGGGCCGTGGCGCGAGGTGACCGCGCGGCTTTCATCGAGCGAACAAGTCTCGGAATCCGACTCGTCGGACTCCTCACCTTTCCAGCTGCTCTGGCATTTCTCGTGATGTCACGTCCGATCATCGGAGCGC
>JBIIKC010000135.1:0-4634 GCA_044233375.1 Ilumatobacteraceae bacterium | reverse complement strand
CTGCTGGTGCCCCGAATTCACTCTGCAGGCGATGTGCGAACACATCGAACTGTAGGACGCCGACCGCAGCAAGAACGGGATCGGTGTCACCGAAGTCGAGATCCCGAAGAATCTGGACGACCCCTTCCTCATCGAGTTGCTCGAGACCTCGACGGAACTGTTTGATCTTTCCGCGATCGAGAGGTCGGGCTGTGGCGAAGACTTCGGGTGCGAATTTGGGCAACGGAGGGAACTCCACCTTCTTGCCGGCGTACAACGTGTCACCGATGTGGATGTCTCCGGCATTGACGAGACCGATGATGTCCCCCGGAAAAGCTTCCTCGATCGTTTGACGATCGTTGCCGAACGCTGTCGTGGCGTATTTCGTCCCCACTTGTCGATCGGTGCGAACCGAAGTCACGTCCATGCCTCGTTCGAATTGACCGGAGCACACCCTGGCGAATGCAAGTCGGTCGCGATGATTGGGGTCCATATTTGCTTGGATCTTGAACACGAACGCAGAGAAAGACGAGTCGAGTTCTCGCTGGACGCCGCTGACGTCCTTGCGAGGCATGGGAGGTGGAGCGAGCTCGGCGACTGCATCGAGAAGCGCACGAACACCGAAGTTCGTCAACGCTGATCCGACGAAGACCGGAGTGCTTTGTCCGGCAAGAAATGATGGAACGTCCACGTTGGCGCCAATGGCATCGAGAAGTGAGCACGAATCCATCGCAGTCGTCCACGCATCTCCTTCTTCGGCTGCTGCTCGTTCGGGATCGACGAACTCCTCGGGGGCAGCGGCCGCACCGCGAGCTGTGCGGGTGTACTTGGTGAACACGCCAGTGCGGCGGTCGATGGTTCCGCGAAAGTCTCCTGGTATTCCAACTGGCCAGGTGGCTGGAGTGGCACGCAGGCCGATCTGCTCTTCGACTTCGTCGAGAAGCTCGAGAGGGTCGCGACCAGGACGGTCGAATTTGTTGAAGAAGGTGAGAACTGGAAGTCGACGGGCCCGACAGACCTGGAAGAGCTTCAGCGTTTGCGCTTCGATTCCTTTGGCGGTGTCGAGCACCATGATGACAGCATCCACCGCAGCAAGGACTCGGTAGGTGTCCTCACTGAAGTCCTTGTGACCCGGTGTGTCGAGAAGGTTGAACACACATTCTCCATAGGGGAACTGAAGCACGGTCGACGAGATGGAGATTCCGCGTTGTTTCTCCATCTCCATCCAGTCCGACGTCGCGGAACGCTGACCTTGACGGGCTCGCACCGACCCTGCCTCTTGGACGGCGCCCGCATAGAGTAGAAACTTCTCCGTGAGACTTGTCTTTCCAGCATCGGGATGACTGATGATGGCAAACGTTCGCCGTCTCTGGGCCTCGTGAATAAGTGACCCGGTGGAACTCATCGCGCAACAACAGTATCCGGACGGTCGCAGATGGAGTGAAATGCGCAAATAGGATGTGGGTTGTATGACAATTTTTTCGCAGTCGGCTCCGACGCGTCGGGTCGGCTTGCTGGCTTACGGAGCCATCGGTCACGAACACAATCGAGCGGTCCAGAGCACGAATGGTCTCGAACTCACAGCCGTATGCGATGTGAACCAAGAGAGACTCTCAGCGGCTCTCGAACTCGCTCCGGGTGCAAAGACTTTCACTGATGCAACGTCGATGCTCGACTCGGGAGATTTGGATCTCGTTGTGATCTCGACTCCTCCGAACACCCACTTCGAATGGGCACGTGAAGCGTTGATTCGTGACATCGATGTCGTCCTCGAGAAGCCGATGGCACTCACAGCGGATCAGTGCGACCAGTTGATGGCCTTGGCAACGGAACGGGACAAGTTGCTCGTCGTCTACCAGAATCGGCGGTACGACGCCGATTTCGTGACTCTTCGTCGTCTGATCGCTGAAGGTGCGATCGGCGAGGTCTTTCACATCGACACATTCGTAGGGGGATACTCGCGTCCTTGCGACTACTGGCATTCCAATGCTGAGATCTCGGGTGGGGCGATCTTCGACTGGGGAAGTCATTTCCTCGACCAAATCCTGTCATTGATCGGCGATGACGTTGCACATGTGAGCGCGCAGAACCACAAGCGCCAATGGATGCATGCCACGAATGCCGATCACGCTCAGGTCACGATCACATTCGACAGCGGCAAGCAGGCGACGTTCACCCATTCAGACCTCTCGGCTGCCCGTCGACCGAAGTATTTCGTCCTCGGCACCGAAGGGGCGATCGTTGGCGACTGGAATCCTGCTGCGGAACCAGCTGTCGCAGACTTGCCAGCAGTTTTGTCCGTTCACTCACCGGATGGAACGAAGCGTTTGGTCGAGCTCGACGAGGTCGAGTCCTTCGGCTTTCATCGATCGATAGTGGACTTCTTCGAACGAGGGCAACGGATGGAGGTCACATCCGTTCATTCGAGAGACGTTGTGGCAGTGATGGAAGCAGCCGAGGAATCGGCTCGTCGCAACGCTCTTCCCGTCGTCCCCCGTCTCGTCGGACGGTCGTCGACCCCTGCAACATCTTCGATGTCTTCGTCGAAACAGTGACCATTCGCTGGGGATTTCTCGGCGCCGGCTACGTGGCATCGAGGGCGATGGCCCCAGCGGTGCACCGTGCTGAGGGCGCGCGACTTCAGGGAGTGGCGAGTCGTGATGCGGAGCGGTCCCGCGCTCTCGAACCTGTCGCTGTTTTCGATTCGTACGAGCAGCTCATCGAGTCACAGGACATCGATGCCGTGTACATCAGTCTCACGAACAGCCAGCACGTGTATTGGGTGATCGAAGCCCTGAGTGCAGGAAAGCATGTTCTCTGCGAGAAGCCGTTGGCGATGAGTGCCGACGAGGTCGAACGCATGCATCGTGCTGCCCTCGATGCCGGTCGGTCGGTGGTCGAGGCTGTGTGGGTTCGGTGGCATCCACGTCACCGACGTTTCGTCGAACTTCTTCGTTCGGGTGAGCTCGGTGAACGTGTGCACCTACGATCGGCTTTCACGTTCACGTCCGACATGTCGGACAACTATCGCCTTCGTCCGGAGATGGGCGGGGGAGCGCTCCTCGATGTCGGCTGCTACCAGGTGCACACCTGGCTTGCGGCATTCGGACTCGATGCCGACATACGTGTCGTCGACATCGAACGGACAATGGGGCCAACCGGAGTCGATCTTGCGACTCGTGTTCGAGTAACCATCGATGACCGCGTGACTGCAGACATGCTGTGCTCTTTCATCGACGACCCCCAGCAGTTCCTCGTGGCAGAAGGATCGACTACGACAATCGAAATGCTCGATGGCGAAGCGTTCACCTCCTGGCGGGAATCGAGTTCGCTGCGAATTGGCGATGTCGTCGAACACTTCGACGAAGTCGATGCATTCGTATCAATGACCGAACAGGTCAGCAGTCATTTCGCGGGAGTCGAGCCCCCATTGTTCGATCTCGAAGAGTCGCTTGGTGTCTCTCGAATCATCGATGAGATCGCTCGAGGCATTCAGCTTTGATCAAGAAGTGAACTCGCGACGAACCAGGACGCGAGGGATGTTCCACACTGAGTCATGGCTCGAGATTCCTGGTTCCGATTCGTGTGTTGTGCCGCTCTGATCGCTGCAGTGCTCACTTGGACTGACGTGTCACAGGTCGGAGCTCAGGATCAGGCGCCGCCGTGTCCCGAGTACGTGATCGAAGGCACGATTGGTTCATCGGAGTCCGGTACCGAGGGTGGTCGAACGGCCTCGGCGTATGTTCATCTGTCGGGCATCCCCATTGTCAACCATCAGGTCATCGCTACCTTTTCCGATGCTGCAGGTGCTGCAATCGGGGAGCCATCGATCTTGGTCACCGATGCCGGCGGTCGAACCAACGTCACCGTTCCCGAATCGGCTGAGAGCGTCAACTTCGTTGCAGAGTCGACAAGTGTGCCGGGTTGTTCGGGAGAAGAAAGCCCTGATCCGAGAGTTCTCCTCGAGATCGTGCCTGTCGGGTCGCCGGGATCTGCCACTCCTGAAGGGCCCCCGAGTGATGACCCCGAGGAGATTTTGGCCAAGACAGGACCGGTTTCCGATGCGATCGCCTTGGCATCACTCCTGCTGTTGGCCTTCGGGGCCGCGGTCGGGACCGGGAGAGGCAGACGGCGAGCCCTCGCCGGCGGGGGCGTGAAACGTCGTTTTCCTCGCTAGGCTCGGCAACCTATGTCGAAGAAGACGAAGAAGCGCAAGGCTCGACTCCGCCGGTCGAAGGCCAATCATGGCAAGCGACCGAACATGGGTCGAGGCTGATTTCCCACTGACGTCTTTTTCGATCCCTGCTGTCCGGTGGAACATTTCGATCCGGGCTCTCGGATGGCGCCGATGAGGTTGACCGAATTACTGGTTGGCGGAAGTGTTGGAGCGTGGAGTCGGGTCGGCTTCGTCTCTCGACCTGTCGAGTCCGACTCGGGTCAGCCCGAACATCTGGTCGTTGTTCCGGGGCTCGTTTTGCGTTTTCGAGACGACGGTACTTTTGGTCCCGCAGGTCTTCGAGGCTGGACATTTTCCGATGATCACGATGCGGGGTCGTCGACTGCGGAGGCTGTGACGATCGACGGCATCCCCACTGTGCGCGGAGCTTCGATCGAGCGGCTGGCGCCAGATCCTCACCGTCTGGGTGTTCTCGGGG
>JBIIKC010000134.1:0-4649 GCA_044233375.1 Ilumatobacteraceae bacterium | reverse complement strand
GAAATTGTCGACTGTCCATCCGTGAGAACTGTAGATCCGACGCAGCACCCTCGCCGTTTCTCCATCGCAAAACGCCACTTTCGCTCTCACAGCATCGACCCTTCTCGGCTTCGATTAACTTGCGGAGCGTGAGTATCGATCAACCATGGCAAGGAGACGCCTGTTCATTGAATGAGGCGTTCCGCAGAGGCGAACGTTCACCGGTGGAGGAACTGGACGCAACGATTTCCGCAGTCGAAAACAGCCAGCTCAACGCTTTCTGCTTTCTCGACATCGAGCGCGCTCGTGCCGAAGCAGAGCGAGCGGACGTGAAGCGTCCATTCGGCGGAGTACCAATCGGCATCAAGGAACTCCAGCAAGTCGAAGGCTGGCCCGATACCGAAGCCAGCGTCGCTCTCGAGAACAACACTGCGACGTATTCGTCGATCTTCGTCGACAGACTTCGAAACGCAGGTTCGGTGCTGATCGGCCAAACCACGTCGAGTGAATTCGGGGGCGTCAATCTCACCCGCACAGTTCTCCACGGCACGACTCGCAATCCATGGAATCCGCAACGCACGCCTGGGGGATCCTCCGGTGGGAGCGCATCTGCAGTGGCGGGAGGGTTGGTGACGCTTGCGTCCGCAGGAGATGGCGGAGGTTCGATTCGTATTCCCGCAGGGTTCACCGGACTCGTCGGATTGAAGGCGACCTACGGTCGCATTCCTCTCGGCCCATCGGCGCAGCTCGGAAACCTCACTGTCGTCTCTGGATGCGTGTCGCGAAGTGTTCGGGACACGGCTCGTTGGTTCGACGTCTGCTCGGGTCACGATCCGCGTGACCCGCTCAGCCTTGCCAAGACCGAATCGTGGGAGCAGGAACTCGGCTCCTTCACTGCGAATCTTCGCGGTCTTCGGGTAGCGATCGCACCCAACTGGGGTGGAGCTGTGGTCTCACCGAAGATGTGGGAAGTCCTTCAATCGCACATCGATGAGCTGGTGGCACGACACTCATGGACAGTGATCGACCTCGACACCACACTCCCGAGCATGGGAGCTGCGTGGTCGATCAGCGGCATGCTCCCGATCCACGCTCAACTGGGCGACTTGTGGCCAGGCTGCGCAGAGGTGTTGACGCCCGAAATTCGCTTCGGACTCGAAACCGCGATCGATCGCTATGGCCCGACGGCGAGGGCGCGAATCGAAGAACGGCGGACCCACGTCAACGAGCGGATGGCCCAGATCTTCGACCGATCGACCGGCGCGGACTTCGTCATCACAGCATCCAACCCTGACATTGCGTTCGAAGCAGACGGACCGCTTCCTGGCGTGTTCGGCGGGATCGAAGCTGGTGCAGCCAACAACGGACGTCTGACATTTCCAGCCAATATCCACGGCAATCCGGCGATCTCCATTCCCTCGGGGACCGTCGACGGTCTCCCCGTCTCGATCCAAGTCATCGGCCGACACTTCTCGGAGCAACTACTTCTCGACGTAGCTCTCGATGTCGAGCGCTACAAACCTTGGCCAATGGTCGCTCCGAACTCTCCATCTTGAGCGCGTCTTGCTCTCGGGCGCTGTGCGTCCATCCGATACGAGAGTCATGCACACGCATTTCGCACGCGGCAGTGACTCGGGTTCGACTCTCGTCGAGACAATTGTCGGAATTTCGCTGCTTGGCCTCATCGTTGTCGGCGTTGTCGACGCCGCCTGGAGCAACACGCGGGCTGCAGCCGCGGTGCGCCAGCGTTCCGTCGCCCAGGCTCATCTCGCCGAGTACGGCGAAGTCCTTCGCAAGTCCGCATTCTCTCCGTGTCCGCACATCGATCTCGGATACGTTCGGGATTTCGACGACACAGAATCGACTGAACAGCAAAGACCCGATGTCACCGTCACGAGCTACGAATACTGGAACAGGACCTCTTCGCAATGGCTCTCTCTGACCAGTCTTTCCGCCGATGAGTGCTCGACCACCCCTGACCTGACAGATCGACTCGCAGTCCAGCGAATCACGCTGGCGATCACCGATTCTCACGGGTCGTCGACTTCGGCAACCTTCGTGAAGACTCATGCTCCGCAAATCTGACACCGATCGCGGTTCGTCCCTGATCGAGGTTCTGATCGCCGCGAGTCTTCTCGGCATCATCTCCGGCGCCATTGCGTTGGTGTCGACGTCGATCACCCCGATGTCCAAGGTCACCTTCGACAATCTCGACATCGCGCGAGATCTCGGTCGCATTCAAGATCTGCTTCCTTCAGATCTCGCTCGCTACCCACATGTCGACGTCTCGTCGGACGCGATGGCGCAACTACCGGGGACGAACATCGTCACTCTCCGGACCGAAACTGCTGTCGACACACAAACCACCCAGAACACCTCGAGTAGCGGCGACGCTCCGCTCGTCTCCTACAGGTATGTGGAAGTGGGTGGTGAGTGGCACCTGATTCGTTTCGAGCTCGCCGACGAATCCACTCCGCTCGCTCAGGCGAGCCGAACCACGGTGTCCACTCGTCTGAAAGCCCCTCCCAGCGAATGGCAACCTGGAACTCCAGCCTCCCATGCTGCGACACTCCTTCGTTCCGAGGAACCTTCCGCGAACGAGACGACCGTGGAATTTCACTTCGCGACAGGAGCCCGATCCATGGCTACCGGAACGTTCCGCCATCTTGCAGATGCACCGAGCCCAGTCACCGATCCACCCGTCGCTGTGACGCCGACTGTCCGTTGTGGAGGATCGATCACCATCGTGGTCAACACGGCTTCGACGATCTGGTCCCAAGGGGCGGCATCGACGGTGACGACGAGTCTCGCCAAGTTCGTCGAGTCGCTGAGAGGAACCCCCACTCATCTGCGCATTGTCGCCTTCGACAGGTCGGCGTACAGCTTCTTCCCGGACATTGCGATTGGCACCTATGTCGACATGTTCGGCTCACCCACATCCATCTCGACTCTCTTGAGCCGTCTGTCGACCTTGTCGACGACATCGACGAGTTGGCGAAATGGTCGCAACTGGGAAGACGGGCTCTGGCAGGCAACGAGACGCGAAACCGGAACAGTGCTGGCTCAAGTCCCCGATCTGATCGTCTTCATCACCGATGGATCTCCCAATCGAAATCGAACCAACACGACCAGCGACACCGATACGACATTTCACGAAGCCGACTTGACGCGTGCAGTCGTCGCTGCGGAATACGCTCGCGGTACAGGCGCCACCCTCATGGGAGTTCTTCTCGGGTCCGGGACGAACTCCACTGCCGTTGCTCACCTGACATCAGTGTTCGGCCCTTCGACTTGGGACGGCACGACAGCCATCTCGCCGCTCGACCGCGCGCGGAACTTCACCCAGCCTGCGGCGAGCGGATTCTCACGGCTCGACGACATTCTTGGTCTGATCAGCAGTTGGAGGTGCGCCGGAACTCTCACACTCCAACAGCGCATCCTCGTTGCCGGTGTGTCGAGCGCTCCCACCAATTCCTGGGAATTCGCCGTCACTGCATCGAATCCCTCTTTCACAGATCGAACAGTCCTGATCCCGGGTCGCCTCTCCTCGACCGTCGACCTCGGAGCCGGGAGTGCCGAGCAACTGCGAACGATCACCGTCACTCAGAATCCGCTTGCGGGATACCGCCATCACTCAACTTCTTGTTCTTCGTCGGGTGTCGCCTTGACCATTCAGACCTTCGTCGACTCGAGTGGAAGAACGTCAATCGTCATTCCTGCTCCACCGAGAAGTGCCGTGACGTGCACTTTCACTGCAGAAGTTGTGTCATGACAAAGTTCGCGATCGACAATGAGTGCGACAAGGGGTCCGTTGTGGTTCTTGCTCTCGTCACTGTTCTGATCGGCGGTATCGCCCTTTCATCTCTCACGTCGTATTCATTGGCGATGATTCGTACTCAATCCACTCAGCAAGAGCGGCTCGAACTCGAACGAGCCGGCATCGCGACCATGTCGGCGGTGTCATCGATTCTCGAACATCGTGCAGGCGACCCATCGACGACGTGCCCGACAACCATTCAAGTCTCGATCGACATCGATGCAGCCATCACTTGCGCGACAGTGAATCAGGACAGCGAGATCCCCAAAGCTGGATTCGTGACAACTCTCAATGGATCGACGATCTCGTCCCAGACTCTTCCGACATGGGTGAATGGCATCGAACAGATGGTGAACGGCTCCATTGTTCTCCAATCCGGATCGACCACAAACCCCCAGGTTCTCCACTTGCCCGACGAAAGGTTGCGCGCATCGAACTCTCCCCCTCGCTCCTGGTCCCCTGCATCCGCATCGTGGAGCGACTTCGCATCGAAGCATGCGATCGACGGGAACCAAGGTGATCCGAACTCGAACGAGGGCGCGATTACGTACCCCGCCTTACCTCCGATTCCGATCTACCAGCGCCCAGGAAGCCAAGCTGCAATCGGAACATGCTCGATCTACTTTCCAGGTCGATACCTGGGGACCACCAGCCTTCTGCTGAGTGGAGGGATGCACTACTTCGTCTCGGGCGTGTACTACTTCGAGAGATCCCTCGCAATCAGCAATGGCGCTCGCGTCGTCATGGGTCATGGCCGTCATCAGGGTTGTACGACTGATGGAGAGGCCGCAGGTGAGGGTCGCTCTCCACGCGAACATGAAATCTCTGGTCGGGGGGTCTCCCTACTCTTCGG
>JBIIKC010000133.1:0-4660 GCA_044233375.1 Ilumatobacteraceae bacterium | reverse complement strand
GTCGATCGTGACCGTGTGGCGACCGGTTCCAGTCGACTCGGATCGGGAATCTTCGCCGATCGAGAACACGAGTGTCGACGTGCGCACATCGAGACGCTTCGCGATGTGCTTGGCGAGTGATGTCATGCCACCGGATACGACATAACGAGGATGACCGTCGTCTCCATCGAAACCACGACACCATTCACGGACGACTCCGTCCTCGATCCAGGATTCGACCAGGGTGGCGAACTGATCCGAGCGCACAGTGAAGAACTGTGCACCGTGGTCCAGTGTGGCTCGGCGTCCATCGGGTGTTGCGATTCGGCGAGTCGCCAGGCGTCCACCGACACCGCGTCCCTTGTCCAGAACGACCACCTGATGCCCGGCATTCATCAGGCGATCAGCTGCGAGGAGACCGCTGATTCCAGCGCCGACAACGACGACACTCGACCCAGTCGCAACGGACATGGAGTTCAGGAAGCGGTGGGCACGGAGTGAAGGTGCCGCTCGATCTGCGACGGTGCAGATGGTCGTGCCGCCCACGCTTTCTCCGCACGACCGAGGAAATCGCCGAGGACTCGGTTGAACGTCGTGGCATGTTCGATCATCAGTCCGTGCGCGGCGCCGGACAGGACGGAAAGCTCCGCAGTCGGAATGAGATCGGCGAGCTCTTCACTGTCGCCGCGAGGGGTCAGGACGTCTTGATTGCCGACGATGACAGCGGTCGGAACATCGATCGAGCCGAGTTGATCGCGCAATGTGTCATCGGCTGCGAGGATCGCTTGCACCTGCGCCGAGAAACCGTGAGACGGGCGTGACGTTGCGATCGGGCCGAGCCAGCCGAATGCCGGCAGGACGCGTCGAAGTGAACGTGGCCCGATCACCCAACGGGCGGCTTGGGCGGTCATCGCTCCCATGCCTTGATCCTGCGCGATAGCGGCCCAGGACGAGAGGAGGTCGCGTCTCCATTGGTGGTTGCTGCACGATGTGCACACGAGAGAGAGTGATCGAATTCGGTGCGGGTGCATGAGCGCAAGAACCTGCGAGATTGCTCCACCCATGGATGCACCGACGATGTGGGCGGTCTCGATGCCAGCGTGGTCGAGAACGGCAATTGCGTCGTTGGCCATCTGCTCGAGCGAGTAGGAGCCGAAGGGTTTGTCGCTTCGTCCTGCACCGCGATTGTCGTGGGCGATCACTCGGTAGCGAGTTGCGAACACGTATCTCTGCAAGTCCCAGAGATGCTTGTCGGCACCCAGACCCTGGATCATGAGTACGGGAGTCGCAGACCGACGACCGATGGCTTCGTAGTGAAGGCGAACACCGTCGCTCGCAATTGCGTAGGTCATGACGCCACTTCCCAGGCACGCTTGGCGGGAATGCGTACGACACCCTCCCAGGTGAACAGGGAGTCGATGACACTCTGCGTGCTCATCTCGGGCTCCCAACCGAGTGCTCGACGACAGCGCGAACTCGTTCCGCGCCGACCGTGATGCAGCACCTCCATCACGTGTTCGGGCACCGGCGCTCCGAAGAGATGGGCGACGCGCCGGGTGACCGTCCATTCCGGTCCGATCAGCGGCAGCGGAATGTGGCGACTGCTTCGGGCGACCGAAAAGCCACTGATCTCCCCCGGTGCGACGATGTTGATCGGAGATCCGATGGTTCGCTGAGCGGCGAGGATGAAAGCGCGTGCCGCATCGTCCTCGTGCAGAACGCTGAACATCGGGGCGCGAACGAGATTGAACGGAACGAAAGGCAGACGCAGGAGACGTCCAAGTGGGCTCGGAATGTGCGGGCCGACGACTGGTGCAAGGCGAAGGGGAGTCACATCGACGGTCGACGATGTGAACATCGTGCGGGCGTACTCCTCCAATTCGAGGAGCATTCGTCCGTATTGCGTTGTCGGATTCGGCTTGGAATCTTCGGACGGGATGTCGACCGAGTCGCGACCTCGGCCGTAGATCTCGAGGCCTGATCGAAGGACCACATGTTCGAGGGTCGAACTCCACTGGGCGGCTTCGAAAAGAGAATGCGCCGCTTGCCGGGTGAACGTCTCCGCGTGACTCGGTTTCGCGCGAGCGTCTGGTTCCCAGACAGCGAGGTGGATCAGGACGTGGGGATCGGTGGCCTCGACGATCTCGGCCATCCGAGTTGCATTTGCTGCATCGACGAGATGAAAAGTGCTCCGACTCAGGCGACGACGGGGAGGATCTGCATCGAGACCCGTGATCGATTCCACCCAAGGTTCGCGTTCCAACCTGGCGGCAACGAGTGAACCGAGTTGGCCACCCATGCCCGAGATCAAGACCCGGCGCCCGGCTGCTGTGGACATCGCTGAAGTCAGCGTAGTAGGTGGGCGCGCAGGATCAATTCCCGTGCGGACGGGTCGAGTTGATGTCCGGCAAGCCTTTCTCCGACGGCGATGGCTTCCTTGGGATCTTCGACGAGCCCGTACCAGCGAACGAATGCGCCCATCGCGCCCATGATGCGATCGCCGACTTCTTCACCGTGAACGACCACTTTGACGTTGCTCGTGAGCAAGTTCTTCAATTCGTGGAAGAGCCCTCTGGCCCAATCGTCGACATTGTCGGCGTTGAACGGGCGGTGTTGGTACGTCACGCCCAATTCGTCGTAATTGTGCAGATTGTGGGGCGCGGGGATGATGCTGATCAGACAGCCGAAGTGGTTCTCCCTGATCCAGATGATCTCCTCTTGTCGACGCACGCGTCGATGGTTGTCCCCGTAGCCCCCCGGTCGTTCACACACCGCCAACCGATCCTTGAGAATCCATGTGAAGTTCCGGGGCGTGATCCCTAGGGCCCATTTTCCTCGCAACTTCGGTGGCACGGTCGACACCTTAGTCGTGTATCTCGGGCGGGGTTATCGACATCCGTTGATTCGTTCGGCTGATTCGACTCCCGCCGGACATCTCACACGCGACCGCTTCACCTCGCGCCACAGCGAGAACGCGTTCGACCGTGGCTGAATCGGGAGGGTGGACACCCTCGAGCCAGCGGCGAACGGCTCGACGGGCGATCGCGATCGGTGCTCGAGCCAGAGCGCGGGCATCGGTTGGATCGATCTGCGAACTGAAATCGTCGAGAGCATCGGCCTCGTCGGCGAGCAACTCAGCTTGACGAGTGAGGATGGGAACGAGGTCGCGTCCCGCTGCGTCGTTCATCGACGGAAGCAGATCGAGCCGAATGCGATTGCGCAGGAGAGAGCGATCCGCGTTGCTCGGGTCCTCGAAGGGAGTCCAGCCGAGTCGAGAGCAGACTTCGATCGTTTCGCTGCGTCGGATGTCGAGAAGCGGATGCAGAACCTTCCCCGTCGGTCCCCCGAGGCGGCGCATTCCGGTGAGTCCGTCGAGTCCGGCTCCACGCAACAGATTGATGATCACGGTTTCGGCACGATCGTCCGCGGTGTGTCCCGTGCTGACGTTGTCGGGAAGGACGGAGTAGCGGGCCGCACGCGCACGGGCCTCGAGATTGGGTCCGAGTTCGACTTCGATCCGGTGTGAGACGAAGGCCGCTCCCACATCGTCGGCTGCACGCGCAACTGCTTCGGCTTCTTCATGGGACCCGGGCCGCAGACCGTGATCGACATGAATGGCGGTCACGTCGAGGTGAGCAGCACGAGCCAGTGCGAGCAATGCAAGTGAGTCGGCTCCTCCCGAGACAGCACAGGTAAGGGCGCTACCGGGGGCGGGGAAAGTGCAACGCTCGACGAGTGTCGAGAAGAACGAAGAGTTGAGGCTGTCGAGGAGACGTCCCGTTCCGGGGATGACTCAGCCCTCGTCGTGACCGCGGCGTTGACGCCGACCGGGGTAACGATTTGCAGTGACCTGCTTCAGGTATCCACCGCCGAGAGCGGCAACGGTCAGAAGGCTGACAACCGTCAGAACGACCCCGATCCACCAGTGCCACACATTTGCCGCAAGCATGCTGACAGCGTAGCGGTCTAGGTGTCGTCCCGGCGAGTGTCGGGTGCGACGTCGACATCGAGGCATTCGAGCAGTCGTCGACGGAGATCCTCGGGAAGCGGTTCCTCCTTCGATTTCCGACGGATATGAACCATCAACATGGATTCGAACTCGATGCGATCCCGACAGCCGGCGCAATCCCCGACATGCGACTGGATCTCGGTGCGCATCTCCTCGTCGAGAAGTTCATCGAGGTAGGCGTACAACTGACGCAGTGTCTCATCACAGTCAGCCATCATCTCTCCTTGGTGCTCGCAGATCACGCAGGTGCATCGATCAAACCTCGCCGTGTAGCGAATGAAACGAGTGACTTCTGAAGCGCTTTTCGACCCCGGTGCAATCGAGACATGACAGTTCCGATCGGCACGTCCAGGATGTCGGCGATCTCCATGTACGAGAACTCCTGCACATCAGCGAGCAGGACCGGGAGCAGATAGACCTCAGGCAATTCTTCGAGTGCCGTGCGTACTTCATCGTCGGTGAACAGATCGAAGACCACGTCTTCGGCACTGCGGCCGTGAAGTTTCTCGCTCATCTGGCCGACATGTCGATAGAGATACAGATCTGGCAGATCGCCGAGATCTTCCTCTTGTGGTCGAACCTTCTTCGAGTTGTAGGAATTGATGAAAGTGTTCGTGAGGATTCGAAACAGCCAGGCACGAAGATTCGTTCCTGTTTCGAACGAGTCGTAGG
>JBIIKC010000295.1:0-2669 GCA_044233375.1 Ilumatobacteraceae bacterium | reverse complement strand
CAACGGCCCGGTGCGACTGATGGTTTCAGCCGTTGCCAGTCCCAGAGTTCACGGAGCCGACCGTCTGAGCGACCTCTCTCGTCACGATGATCCTCCGCCTCTGATCTTCACTCCGAATCACCATTCCCACCTCGATACAGCGGTCATGGCCGTGACGGTTCCCGAACCATGGCGATCGAAGCTCGTGGTGGCAGCTGCAGCTGACTACTTCTTCGACAAACGCTGGAAGGCAACGCTTGCAGCGCTCTCCCTGAATGCCATTCCGATCGACAGAGAACTGACTGGTCGCAAGTCATCGGAGATGATCAAGTCCCTCATCGAGGACGGCTGGAGCCTCGTCATCTATCCCGAAGGGGGGCGATCCCCCGATGGGTGGGGACAGGATTTCAAGGGAGGAGCGGCCTATCTCTCCTCACGCACCGGAGCACCTGTCGTTCCTGTGTTCATCGACGGCACAGGAAGCCTGTTCGGAAAGGGCATGAAGAGACCGCGTATCGGTACGACCAAGGTCGTCTTCGGACATCCACTGTCGCCGATGCCCGGCGAGAACACCCGTCGCTATTCCCAGCGCATCCAGGATGCGGTCACTCTGCTCGGCGACGAATCACTCACCGACTATTGGAACGCTCGTCGACGCGCCGCTTCCGGAACCAGCCCCTCGCTGACCGGACCCGAATACACCGGGTGGCGCCGCCAATGGACCCTCTCTCAACATCGCTCACTCGGGTCGGTCGGCCTTCGCCGCCGTCAACGGCGACGTTGGCCGAAACTGTCCGACTGACCGAGGCTGTGGACTGAACCGACACACCATCCGAAAACGGCTGCTGTGGACCGTAAGAGTTGTCGATGTCAGTCGATCAACTCGGCAATACGGTCCGACATCATCTCCGCAACCATCATCACCGGCAGATGCGTATTCGCTCGAGGAAGTTGCGGAAAGATGGACGCATCGCACACGAACAAACCAGTGGTTCCGATCACGCGACCGTTCACATCGACCACCGATCTGTCACTGCGGACAGGACCCATTGCGCACGTTCCCGAAGCATGCACATAGGCCCCGGCATTCGACGTCATCCACTGTGCAAGACCGCTGTCCGAGGTGTCCAATGTCGACAGATCTCCCCCCTCACGATCGGTGAACACCGAAGCAACGGATAAACAGAACTCACTTCTGCCCAGAAGTGCCAGCGCCTCCTGAACCCCCACCATCAGTCGCTCGATGTCGACATCGGTGTCGAGAAGATCGAATTCGACCTTGGGGTCGGTTTTCGGATCCGACGAAGCAAGTTCGACCCGACCACGAGAAGTCACGAACATCAGTGCCACATCGAGCGAGCCGAAATGTCCGCCAAACGAACCCAGATGGTCGATGGGCAGGATCTGCAAGTCCGCTGGAACGATGCCTGACGAGAATCGGGCAAGACTCGTCACGGCCAACGCGTCAGTGGGACAGGGATCCGTCAGTTCGATTCCGAACGACACCGATGGATGATCCTGGAGTCCGGATCCGATGCCGTCACGTTCGATTCCGCTGCGAAGCAGTACCGCAGGCGAATGGATTGCCCCAGCGGAGACGATCACGGTCTTCGCAGGAAGTTCGACACCGTCGACGACCACTCCCGAGCAACGTCGTCCATCCATGACCACCCGATCGACAAGGCAGTTTGTTCTGAGTTCGACGTTGGAACGCTGTCGAGCGCGCACGAGATGAGCATCGGCAGCCGAGACGCGTCGACCTCGCACATCGCGTGTGAGCATCGCTGGTCCGACGTCCCGATCGAGCGCGCCAAGCGGATACGGACCGCGATGCAGATGCCAACCCATGGTTCGGGCTGCTGTGACCAGAGAGCTGCCGAGGCGTGACCCTGGTCCGAGCACAGCCTTTGTCAGTGGGACTTCGATCCGCCGAAAATAGGGCTCGACCGAACGCCACGACCATCCTTCGCATCCGAAATCACGCTCCCAAGCGTCGTAATCGTCGACCTCACCCCACAGCCCCACCATGGCGTTGATCGCCGACGAACCGCCCAGACCGCGACCTCGCAGGTACGGCTTTGCCGGTCGGCCTTTGACTCGGCTCGCAACAAGGTCGGGCCAGGTCCGATTCGGAACATCCAAGGCATCGAAGAACGAAGCAGCGTAGAGCCCACTCTCGATCCCCCCGACTGGCTCCTCCCCTGCAACCAGCACTGCATCCTGTTCGGGACCGGCTTCGAGAAGCAGAACCGAGCGACCACATCGTGACAGGCGATCGGCAAGAACACAGCCAGCCGAGCCCGCACCGACGATGATCACGTCATGCGTCATCGACTTGCTCAGGGAATCCGGCGCGATTCGTCATCTCGGGTAGTCCTGCGAGATGCGCTGCATCGTTGTATCGAACGACTTTCCAACGACCAGGACGAACGACCTCGAGCTCGGTGATCGAAGTGTTCTTCGTATGGATCTCGAAGATCCCAGTTCCCGGCGTACGAAGCGCCTGCCGCAAAACGGTGTCGATCACACCTCCATGGCAGACGACGAGTGCAGTTCCTCCACCGATGTCGTCCATCAGCGTGCGCACCGCTTTACCAATGCGGATCTGGAAGTCGGCAATCGTCTCTCCCCCAGGGAACGTCACACCGTAGGGGTCGTTCTCCCAGTCGGGATTTCCGAACCGACGGGTG
>JBIIKC010000132.1:0-4679 GCA_044233375.1 Ilumatobacteraceae bacterium | reverse complement strand
ATTCGACGAAGCCATCTGCGAAGCAGATCGCCGAGTGCTTCTGATCGGCTCGAATGTGCCACAGACCCTCGACGATGTACGCCTTTTTGCACGGCGCATATGGACCGTCGAAGTCGATCCTGCACGTGTGCCGATTGCATCCGTGGCCACGACCGCTGCACATTGTCTCCAGCAGATCTGGGAACTGAGCAACGAACTCACGGATGCCGAACGTGACACACAGACAGTCGTCATGCCGTCCAGCCCCGACGGACGAGATCTCGCACCGCATCTCGCCCACGGCCTCGAACGTGAATACCATGCTGGAGCCATTCGTGTTTCCGATGTGTCGGTGACCGTTGCGCGCCGAGGTGGTCTGTTCCTCTCGGACATCGATCCGCAATCGCCATTTGTCGCCACACTGCAGATCGGCATTCGCGGCGCCGAGCCACTCCCCGATGCCGATCGCAATCATGTCGAAGTCGTTCATCTCACAGTGCCGTCGACCGAACACGCATCGTCCTCCAATCGCTCGGTCGAACACATCGAGATCCAGCCTCCCGATGCATCGACCATGGACCTTGCCGAGGCACCCCGAATTCTCGGTGGAGGTGCGGGACTCGTCGAGCCGGCTTTCGATCGATTGCAGAGCATCGCCTCGCGTCTCGGTGCATCGATGGGTGTCACGAGAGTCATCACCGATCGGGGGTGGGCAGAGCACAACCGTCAGATCGGTACAACCGGAGTCGTTGTCGATCCTGACTTGTACATCTCCTTCGGTATCAGCGGAGCGGTTCAACATACGAGTGGTCTCGGCCATCCCGAGCACATCATCAGTGTCAACACCGATGCTCATTGTCCGATGATGCAGATCTCCGATGTGGCGATCGTCGCTGATGCCAATGAAGTCCTCGAAGCTCTCGCAACCCTGCTGCTCGAACCTGGGGAAGCCCAGTGAAGGTCGCCAACGATGCAGATGTGATCGTCGTCGGCGCTGGGCCGGCCGGATCGTGCGCGGCTCTCGCCGCTGCCCGCGGCGGACTCAAAGTGATCCTCGTCGAACGCGGTCCGTTCCCGGGCAGCAAGAACATGTATGGAGGCGTGGTCTACCCGCGTATTCTCGACGAACTCGTTCCGCAGTGGTGGACAACAGCGCCGATTCAACGATGGGTCGTGAAGCGCTCCACGATGTTGCTGTCGGAGACCGGAGCACTGAACATCGAATATCGCGGTCACTCCTGGGGTCGCCCTCCGTACAACGGCGCGACTGCCTATCGTCCCGACTTCGACAACTGGCTCGCCGAACAGGCGGTCCGAGCTGGAGCGACGTTGCTCTGTTCGACCACTGTGACGTCCCTTCTGCGTGACGAATCCGGTCGTGTCGTCGGAATCGGAACCGATCGGCCTGACGGCGACTTGCATGCACCTCTCGTCATCGCATGCGATGGCGTCAACAGTTTTCTTGCCAAACAAGCCGGCCTCTATCGAGCAGTCGATGCCTCCCACTTCACGCTCGGAGTCAAAGAGACGCTGTCGCTGCCTCGCGATGTCATCGACGAGCGCTTCGGCGTCCGCGACGACGAGGGCGTGGACATCGAAATCCTCGGGGGAACCTCCGGCGTCAATGGAGGCGGGTTCATCTACACGAATTCCGACACCGTCTCACTCGGCGTGGTGTTGAAACTGTCCAAGCTCGCAGGTCAGACTCAGCGACCCGAAGAGATCATCGGCCAATTGAAGCGCCACCCGGCAATCGCTCCGTTGATCGAAGGAGCGGAGATCCTCGAATACTCGGCCCATGTGATTCCTGAAGCTGGTTTGAAGATGATGCCGAAAATGACGGCCGATGGCCTGATGGTCGCCGGAGATGCAGCTGCGCTGTGTCTCGCTGCAGGTATCTGGCTCGAAGGGGTGAACTTCGCCATGGCGAGCGGCATGTATGCAGGTCGCACAGCAGTGGCCAGTCACAGTGCCAACGATGCATCGGCGCGATTCTTGAAGCAGTACACAGACTCTCTGAACGATTCTTTCGTTCTCAAGGATCATCGCAAGTTGCGCAACATTCCGGAACTCGTGCTGTCGGACCGCGTTCAACACTCCTATCCCGGATTCGTGACAGCGATTCTCCAACGAATGTTTCAGGTGGACAATCCCCAAGCGAAGCCCGGTCTGCGTCGAATCGTCCGCGAGGAGCGAAAGCGGGCAGGCATCAAACTTCGGCATCTCTTGCGCGACGGCTGGATCGGCATGAGAGGATTCGGTTGATGTCCACTCTCGACAAGAAGACCCCAGCACCAATTGTCGATGCTGATGCAACTTGGTCGTCGATCCCGTTCGATGAACGAATCGGCACAGCCGAGTTCCGCATCCATGAGCGTGCACACATCACCGTCAACGGTGATTCGTGCCGAGGGTGCACGACTCGCGAGTGCGTCGTGGCATGTCCAGCGAACCTTTTCGTTCCGACGAGTGATGGCGGCATCTTGTTCAACTACGAGAACTGCTTCGAATGCGGTACCTGCTACATGGTCTGCAATCGTGAGGGAGCGATCACATGGACGTACCCCGAAGGCGGTTTCGGAATCGTCTTCCATCGCACCTGAGACTTGATGAGCCCGACAATCACCCCCCCTTCCAGCGTCGTCGTTTGCGTCAAGTGGACACCTCCTCGACTCACACACGATCCTGTCGCAGATGAGCGTTTCGCAGAGATGTCAGCGGCTGATCAGGCCGCTCTCGAGCTCGCTCTGCGCACCGCTGAGTCCACGGATAGTGACGTCGTCGTTGTGACCGTTGGACCAGAAGGCGCCGACAAGATTCTGCGGGACGCACTTGCATGCGGAGCACATCGGGCAATCCGCATCGACGCTCCAGCCAATGTGTGGACACGGGACGCAGCATCTGCTCTGGCTCGCTCATTGGCGGCACTCGGTCCGATCAGCCTCATCTGGTGTGGCGACTATTCCGCAGACCGCGGGTCTGGAGCATTTCCGGCATTCTTGGCCGCTCAGATGGGTCTCGAACAATCACTCGGTCTCATTCGAGTCGACTTCAGTGAAAGCGGTGCGCTTCCCTTGGATGTCGTGCGTCGACTCGACGGAGGCCGCAGAGAGCGATCTCGTGTGGTGTCGACTGCGGTTCTGTCAGTGGAGGGTTCGCTCGCCCGACTTCGCCGCGCCTCACTCGGACGCACCCTGTCCGCGCAGTCACAGCCGATCGAGGTCGTGGCCAGCGCCCTCACAGCCGTCGAACCCCCCATCGAAAAGCCGTATCGACCGCGTGCCCGTGTGATCCCCGCCCCAACGGGAGCAACTCCTCTCGATCGGGTTCGATCGGTCACCGAATCTGCGAGTCCGAAGATCAGCGCCGATCCCATGGAACTCGAACCTCGACGCGCAGCTGAACTGATTCTCGAACGACTGCGCGAGTGGGGCTACACGGAATGAACCGCTGCGCGGGAGTCCGACGAATGCCATGAGTGCACGGTCGACGACTCCCACGAGTGGAGAGATCGCGAGCATGACCGCACCGATCCTCGCCGTCCCCATCGGGTCCTGGGAACAACACGGGCCTCATCTCCCACTCGACACCGATACTCGCATCGCCGAAGCATTGGTGACGCAGATCTCACTGACCAACCCCGATGTCGTACGGGGGCCAACGATCGCAGTTTCATCCAGCGGAGAACACGCGGGCTTCCCAGGAACTCTGTCCATCGGGGGTTCAGCAGTCGTCGAAATGCTGATCGAGCTCGTGCGCTCCGCCGACTGGGCGACTGGTGTGGTGATCGTCAACGGTCACGGGGGAAATGTCGAATATCTCGAGCAGGCTCGTGATCGACTGAAGAGTGAGGGTCACTCGATTCTTGTGTGGTCGCCTCCTCTCGTCGATCCCCACGACTCTCATGCCGGCTATGTCGAGACATCGGTCATGCTCGCTCTCGACCCGCACGCTGTTCGCCTCGAGGAAATCCGATCGGCTCCTGCTCCCCACCTTGCTGACATTCTCCCCGATCTGCGAGTCACAGGTGTCAAAGGAGTGAGTCCGTCAGGGGTCCTCGGAGACCCTCGGCGAGCAGACGCAGAGCTCGGACGGCGTCTGCTGTCGACCTGGGAGAAGGACCTCGTCGAATCTGTCGCATGGTGGCGAAGTGAACAGTCACGCGCTCGAGATCCTGAATCGTGAGATCCTGAATCGTGATGTATCGAATCGATCCGACATGGTGGAGACACTCCCACGCACTCGGCGAAACCGTCATTGCGGGTTCACCTGTGCGGATCTTTCGATTCTCTCCTTCAGCCGCGACATTTCTCGACCAACTCGAAGCAGGAGGTGATGTCGACTCGACCACCAGTTCCCTCCAGGTTCGGCTCGTGGAAGCAGGAGCGATCCATCCGATCCCGGACGACGACATGCCGGGTCCTGCGACCCTCGAAGATGTCACCGTCGTCATTCCCGCTCATGTTCACGACGTGAACACGGTGAGGAATCTCGTGGCTTCCCTACCAATGGTTGCAGACATCGTCGTTGTCGACGACGCCTCCCCGAATCCACTCGAGGCCATTCCACGCGCGCGTATCGTTCGCAACGACATCGCTCTCGGGCCTGCAGCAGCGCGCAACATCGCTCTGAAGGAAGTGAGAACCGAGTTCGTTCTCTTTCTCGATCATGACATCACGTGTCCCACCGGAACGGGGGCA
>JBIIKC010000131.1:0-4683 GCA_044233375.1 Ilumatobacteraceae bacterium | reverse complement strand
CGTGGCAGCGAGTGCCAGTCAAATCACGAACGACGGGCGCCCGATCTACAGCGAGATCGCAGCCGAGCGGCCGCAGTTGTACGTCGGAACCCAGCAACCCGGGTATGCGATCGTCAATTCGGAACAAGTCGAGCAGGCATGCCCAGACACCGAGGCAATTCCCTACAGCGGTGAAGGTGGAGTTGCCTTGAGCTCGACCCTGAGGCGTTTGGCTTTCGCGGTTCATTTCGGTGAGTTCAATCTGTTCGGATCCGGACTGGTGAACGAAGACTCTCGATTGATCCATGTTCGAGATATTCGCGATCGCGTTTCGAAGGTTGCTCCATTCCTTCATCTCGATGCCGATCCGTATCCCGTTGTCGAAGACGGCAAGGTGCTGTGGGTGATCGACGCATTCACGACGACTGCCCGGTATCCGTACGCACAGAATGCGAACACGGACAACCTCACTCCCGGATCGGGACTGAAGCACACGTTCAATTACGTGCGCAACAGCGTGAAAGCCGTCGTCGATGCCTACGACGGATCACTCACTTTGTACGTCGTCGACCCCACTGATCCGATCATTCGCGCGTGGTCGAAGGCCTTTCCCGATCTGTTCACTCCCGCCGATCAGGTTCCAGCTTCCCTGCGTTCTCATTTCCGCTACCCCGAGGACCTCTTCCGAGTTCAGACCAACCTCTATGGGCGCTATCAGTTCACCGACGCCGATGAATTCTTCAACCGTGACTCGGCATGGAGTGTCGCCCAGGCAGTGAAGCGCGAGCCGGAGCTTGCTCCAGCAGGCACGGCAACAGCCATCGACACAACAACCGTGGATGCTGCGTCTCAGGCGAACACCGGAGATGTCGCTGACGCCAACGTGGCGCGTTTCGAGCCGTACTACACGATGTTCCATTCGCCTCGTCAGTCCGATGTTGTGGACTCACCGACGTTCTCGTTGCTACGACCGTTCGTTCCATTCTCCGCCGATGACACCCGTAAGGAACTTCGGGCGATCATGGTCGTGTCGAGTGATCCGGCAACCTACGGGCAGATCAAGGTCTACCGATACTCGGGAACTCTTCCTGCGGGACCCGCAACAGTTGCTGCAGAACTGAGCAGTGATCCGGAAATCGCGCCTGTGATCACGCTGCTCGACCAGCGCGGCTCACGCGTCATCCTCGGACAGTTGCAGATGGTTCCCGTTGGCAACGGTCTTGTCTGGGTTCAGCCACTCTTCGTGCGACCCGACGACGCCGGATCGAAGCAGGTGTTCGTGCGCCGAGTGTTGGCGTGGTACGACGGGCGATCGGTCATCGGTGACAATCTCACCGAGGCTGTCAATCGTTTGTTCCCGGGAGCTGGTGTCGATCTCGGCGAGATCGTCATGGACGAATCGGTTCCGGCTTTGCCACCCGACTCGACCGATATCGGCGAGCCCGATGTCGAAGTGGACACGGGTGCAGGTGATGACATCGATAGCGCACCCGAGGCGACCGTACCGGTGGAACTCGATGCCAATGATCCGATCTCGCTGTTGGCTGCGGCCGACCGACTCTTCGACGAAGCCGACGCGGCTCTCACACAGGGTGACCTCGGTGAGTACCAGGCGAAGATTCGAGAGGCTCAGGATTTGATTGCTCGAGCTCTCGAACTGCTCTCGTAGTCGGTTCTTGGCTCAGGGCGCTTTCTTCTTGGCGAGGTCGGCGACGTCTGCGAGATCCTGGCGAAAAGCGATCTGATAGCGAGCTTGCTCGTGGGCAAGTCGTTCCAAGTCCGTGGACAGCTCTGTCAATTGATGGGTGACTTCAGTTCCGACCTGGGTGATTCGGGCATCGAAGTCGACGGATTTTGCAGACAACTCGTCGAGTCGTACCGAGTCTTTCATCGTCGCCGAAGACACATCGTCGAGTCGCGAGTTGACGGTTTCGAGTTGACGACGCAGCTCGAGGACTTCGGCTGAAAGCCTCTCGGCCTCCTCGCGTCGTCGTGAAAAGCGACCCATACTCGGTTCAGGGTAGTGGTCGTCAGGTGCCGCAAAAGGTTCTGTACCCGGCGAACTCTGCTGGCGCTGGGCCAGCGAGGTCCTCGAAGCCTGCAACTTCCACATAAGGCTGGCGGAGACGATCGACGAGGCGGAGAGTTGGATTGACGTCTCCATTCATGGCAGCGGAGAGCGCTTGCTCGACCACATGATTGCGGGCGATGTACATCGGGTTCACGGAATCCATGGACTCCGGGACGTGCTCGAGATGGACTCCGTTCCTCTCGAGTGCCCCGACCCATCGAGCGAACCACTCGTCGAACGCGGCTGATCCGAGAAAGAGCAAACGAAGTTCCGATGATGGGGCGCTGGGTCCTGATGTGCGTACAGACTCTGCAAGGCGGCGGAAGAACGACGTGTGATCCACCGTCTCGGCGTGCATCAGAGCGAGAAGGTCGTTGAACAACGCTGCGTCAGCGGCGGAGTCCTTCGTAGTCGAGGGGAAGCCGAGTTTGGAGCGCATTCCTGATGCCCAAGCCTCTTGGAAGATGTCCGGAAATCGCTGCAGAACAGCCATGGCCTTCTCGATCGACTTCTCCTGGTCGTCGTCGATGAGCGGGAGCAACGTCTCGGCAAGTCGTGCCAAGTTCCATTGACCGATCTGTGGCTGATTTCCGTAGGCATATCGACCACCTGTGTCGATGGAGCTGAAGACCGTTGCTGGGTCGTATGCGTCCATGAATGCACAGGGACCGAAGTCGATCGTCTCTCCCGAGACCGTCATGTTGTCGGTGTTCATGACGCCGTGGACGAACCCGACGAGCATCCACTGTGCGATGAGATGCGCTTGACGCACGACGATCGATTCGAGAAACGCGAGATAGCGATCGGGTTCGTCGACGCCCTCGGTGATCGGCGATGGATGACGCGCCATCACGTAGTCGGTCAGTCGTTGGACCAGACCGTCCTCTTTCAGCGCTGCGGCATATTGGAAAGTGCCGACTCGAATGTGGCTCGAAGCGATTCGTGCGAGAACTCCGCCCGGTAGCAGCGTCTCGCGGGCGATGCTCTCGCCGGTTGCGACGACTCCGAGCGCGCGTGTCGTCGGAATACCGAGTCCGTACATCGCTTCGCCGATGATGAACTCGCGCACCATTGGACCAAGAACAGCTTTACCGTCACCTCCGCGAGCGAACGGAGTCCGCCCCGATCCCTTGAGGTGGAGATCGAAACGTCGTCCGGTTGGGTCGATGATCTCACCGACGAGGAGAGCGCGACCGTCGCCGAGACGAGGCGAGTATCCACCGAATTGGTGACCTGCGTACGCCTGAGCGACAGGTTGGGCTCCCGGAGGTGGCACCGTTCCGCTCATCAGGTCGGCTCCTGTGCGAGAGGCCAAGACGACCGGGTCGAGTCCGAGGTCGCGGGCGAGGGGTTCGTTCACGAGAACGGTCTCCGGATTCTCGATCGCATTCGCCGACCAGGGTTGGCACAGCTCAGGCAACTGCACGGCGAACGTGTTGTCGAATGTCAGGTTCAGCTCGCCCATGAGTCGCAGGCTAGAGGTGGTTGTCAGGGTGCCGTGGTGTCGAGATCGACGAGAAATCCCAGGGCGGCGTCCACAGCGTGCATTCTCCATGCGAGAACGAGATCGCTCGGAGCGTCCTTCAATCGGGTTTCGAGCCCGATACGGATCTCGCGAATGAGAGACATCTGGGCGCTGATCATCTCGTCGACGGGGATCGAGCACCGCCGAGCCAAGACGAGTTTGAGCAGAAGTTCACTGCGGAGTTCCCGAAGATGCTCGACAGGAGTTGTCACCCATGATCGAAAAGCAGATCGCCCAGCTCGTGTTGCCGCATGGATCGTCCTGTTTCCTCCGGCACGCCCAGGTAGTTCTGCACGTGCCTCGATGAACCCGCGCTCGAGCAGCTGATCGATGGCGCGGTAGGTGAGTGGTCGGGACAGTGCCCAGATGCGTCCGATGTCGCCGCTGGGTGCAAGTTCCTTGGCGAGAGCGAATCCGTGTGAGGGCGAGTCGTTGAGCAGCCCGAGTACAGCCCATTCCCCGGTGAGCAATTCGGAGTTCGATCGACGAAGCCGAGTCATGGTCGTTGAAAGAGTTCCGTGACATAGGTCGTTGCTGGTCGAGCGGTCAATTCGTCCGGCGTACCGTGCTGCACGATCCGGCCTTCTTCGATGACAACGACGTCATCTGCGAGGTGACGAGCATCGTCTGGGTCATGCGTCACGAGGATCGTCATCGGGCGCACGGTGTCGAGGTCACGAGAGATCTCCGATCTCATGTGTCGACGAGTCACGACATCCAGAGATGCAAGTGGCTCATCGAGGAGGAGGAGATCAGGGCGATTGACGAGCGCACGTGCGAGCGCAACTCGCTGCGATTGCCCTCCACTCAATTGCCGGGGATGATTGTCTGCGAGATGTGCCAGACCGAGACGGTCGAGATAATCCGACGCCAGTTCGCGAGCATCTCGAATCGGGCGACCATGCGCTCGGGGACCGAAGGCAACGTTGTCGAGGACGGTTTTGTGAGCGAAGAGCAGATGATCCTGGAAGACGAGACCGACATTTCGTTCGCGGATGGAGACGAACACCGACGATGTTGGATCGTCCCAAGTTGTCCCGTTGACTCGGACGAAGCCCTCGTGGAGGGGAAGGAGACCAGCCAGTGCGCGTAACACCGTCGACTTTCC
>JBIIKC010000130.1:0-4687 GCA_044233375.1 Ilumatobacteraceae bacterium | reverse complement strand
GACGGCAACATCTGCGGGTAACGACACGGTCGACGTCGACCGGATGCGGTTCGTGGTTCCACCTCGCACACATCGTTCACGTCACTTCGTCGAGGCGGGCAACACTCGAGAGAATTTCGCAGCCGGCCGCGAGCAGGGGCAACGCCAACAACCCGCCTGTTCCCTCCCCGACCCGGAGTCCGAAATCCACCATCGGCTCGAGTCCGAGCGAGGTGAGGGCGGCGTCGACGGCAGGCTCGGGAGAACGGTGGCCTGCGATGAGGTGATCCGCTGTGTGCACGGAGATCTCTCTTGCCACCAACGCAGCTGCCAATGTTGTCACTCCATCGAGAACCACCGGTGTGCGACGCCTCGACGCTGCGATCATGAACCCTGACAAAGCGCAGACTTCGAGAGCCCCGACATGGGACAAGATCTCGATGATCGGCCGATTTCGGCATCGTGCGACGAGATCGCTCACCACACCTCGCTTGCGCGCAAGGGCTGCGTCGTCGATACCCGACCCACGTCCAGTGACGAGGAGCGGGTCGGCATCTGCCAGAACAGCGATCAGCGCTGCCGCAGCCGTGGTGTTGCCGATACCGATCTCCCCGACAGTGAGGATGCGCGCACCATCATCGATCAGCGATTCGGCGATCCGTGCCCCGACTTCGCATGCGGCGTGCACGTCGTCATTGCTGATCGCGCCGCCATTGCGCAGATCACCCGAACCATCGCGAACTCGCTGACCATTGACGCCATCCGGTGTCGGACCGGTGGCGATGCCGACATCGATGATCGTCAATTCGGCGCCGACACTGCGAGCAATCGCGGAGCACGCAGCCCGACCCTTGGCTGCCAGTTCGGCGACCGACCGCGTCACCTCACGTGGCCACGGGGTGACGGTGTCATCGTGAGCAATCCCGTGATCGGCTACGAAGACTGCGCACACAGCAGGATTTGCAACGGGTGAAGACGTCCACTGGGACGCGGCGAGTCGGGCGACCGGATCCACGAGGCGACCGAGGGCGTTGGGTGGAATCGCAAGCGCACCGAAACGGCCACGCACCTCATCGTGGATCGACACCGAAATGGGCTCGATCTCTCGAACGATCTCGTGAAGAAGCAACTGGTCGTTCCTCACCACATCCACCACATGTTCACGCGATCGACAACGATCACGGTTCCAATCATGAGCAAAGTCTCTGCCACCTGCTCCGTTGCCCCGAGGATGTCGCCCACCAGTCCTCCGATGCGTGATGCACATCGACGCACGAAGATGCCAGCAATAACGACGCAGGCAGCGAAAACAACGAGGCCCCACGGCCCGAGCAACACCCCGATCACGACCCCACCCGTGACCATGGCAATCGCCTGATCGAGACGGGCAACATCGCGCACATAGACGGCACCCAACCCCTCGTTTGCAGGCGGTGCTGATTTCATGACGGACACCGCGACCGCTCGACCGACGCTGTGAGCGATGATCAACATCACGACACCGGTTTTCACCGCCTGTGACGACACGAGCGAGAACTGCACGAGGATCTGACTCACGATTGCGGCGACACCATATGTTCCATGCCGCGAGTCCTTGAGGATCTCGAGCCGCCTCTCCGGTGTCGTGCCCCCCACGAGTGCATCGGCAGAGTCAGCCAGTCCGTCGAGGTGAAATGCCCCGGTGACGAGGACACCGACGACGAGTGCAAGTGCAGCAGCGGGGCTCACGGGGAGAACCTCGGCTGCCAACGCGAACACCCCCGCAGCGATGGCGCCAATGACCAAACCGATCAACGGGAACAGAGATGCCACACGACCCATGTGCACATCCGGAGCATGACGAACCGGAATGCGTGTCAGAAAGCCGATCGTGACGGTGATGTGATGTCGGGCTCGAGAGAGCGGATTGCGTCGAATCACACGATGTCCTCGACATCGCGCAGTTCGAGCGCGCGACCCGCAACCATGAAAACAGCCCGATCGACGCACGCCGCGAGACGCGAGTTGACTCTCCCGAGAACATCCCGGTACGTGCGGGTCATTTCGTCAGCCGGCACGATGCCGAGACCCACTTCGTTGGAAACGATGTACGTGGCTCCGCGTCGCTGCGACATCGTGGTGATGAAGCGCTCGACTTCGAGATGAACATCGGCTTCCATTGCGCCGTGATGGAACATGTTGCCCATCCACACAGTGATGCAGTCGATGACAGCCGTGTCGGCACTCGGGACGCGCGCCAACGCCTCTGCCAGTCGAAGAGGCGATTCGATCGTTGTCCACTCCGTTGGTCGGGAACGTCGGTGAGCGACGATGCGCGCCCACATTTCATCGTCGAACGGCTCGGCTGTGGCAATCATCGTGACCGCAGATTCGGATTGTCCAGCAAGAGCCTCGGCACAGGAGCTCTTACCGCTGCGTGCACCCCCCAGAATCAAAACCCGCCGAGCTGGAGTTCGGTTTTTCGTATCACGTGAACGGGCCATCAGTAATCGATTCCTCGCAGAGCGCCGATACCCCGATCGTAGGCGTGGTGAAGACTTTCGATCCTCGATGCCGTGTCAGCACAGGCAATGAGGGCATCGGGAGCATCTCGACCAGTGATGATCACATTCACATGTTTGGGCCTGTTGGTGATGACATCGACCACGCGTTCGGTATCGATCCACTTCCAGGTGCACAGATACGTGAGTTCGTCGAGAACGACGACGGCGAAGTCGCCTGAGTTGATGACCTTCTCCGCCTGCTCCCACGCCTGTCGAGCGAGACCGGCATCGTGTTCGATGTTCTCCGAATCCCATGTGAACCCCGAGCCGAGTGGTTCGAACGGAACGCCGAGCTTCTCGCACCCGAGCTGCTCTCCCGTCTTCCACTCTCCAGATTTCATGAACTGAAGAACGGTGACCGACTTGCCGTGTCCAACGGCCCGCAACACCGTCCCCATGGCAGCCGAGGTCTTGCCTTTACCTGGTCCCGTGAACACGACAACCAATGAATCTGCCCTTTTCAGGCTGTCTGGTCGCGGGTCTTCGGTGGGAGGGGTCTCGATATCGGCCATTCCATCGACTATGGCACGAGACACCCTCAGCATGTGGACACTGTCGGAACAATCGACTCAACCAACCATCGACTCTGACACATGGTCACAATTGTTCGATGTGACCAGCTCAGTCCGACTTCTGCTCGCACAGCGCTCTGGCCCAATCGAAGCCAACAGCCGTCCGGTCGCCCGCAACGAGCTCGGACAACTCCCCCGCATGACCATGAACATCCACCAGAATGTCGAGTCGATCCAGTCGGATCGACGCCTTCATCGATGCGCCCTGAAACGTCACGTGGACAACGGTTCCCGGCATTCCCTCGGCGTCGACGCGGGCGTCCTCGGGTCTCACGAGCACGATGAGCGAGGATCCACTCGAGAAGTTGTGACCCAGCTTCAATGGCATTCCACCAATTTCGATTCGCCCTGGACCTTGGGACAGTGCCGGAATTTCGTTCATCGAACCGATGAAGCGGGCAACGAACGCGGATGACGGTTCGCGGTACACCTCGAGTGGAGTACCGAGTTGATCGATACGACCTTCGGACATGACAGCAATTCGATCCGAGATCGCCAATGCTTCTTCTTGATCATGGGTCACGAACAAGGTGGTGATTCCGAGTTCCGACTGGATCCTGCGGATCTCATCACGCAGCGTCAGCCGCACTTTGGCATCGAGTGCAGACAGAGGTTCATCCAACAGCAGCACATTGGGGCGAACTGCGAGAGCGCGAGCGAGAGCGACGCGCTGTTGCTGTCCGCCGGACAGTTGATGCGGATAGCGATTGGCATACGACTCCAGTTGAACAAGACGCAGTACTTCGGCCGTTCTCTTTTGTCGTTCGGGAGAAGCGACCTTTCGTGTCCGAAGTCCGAATTCCACGTTTTGAGCAACACTGAGATTCGGGAACAAGCTGTAGCTCTGAAAGACCATTCCCATGTTGCGTTTGTGCGCCGGCACTCGGCTGATGTCGTTCCTCGCGAGATGCACTGCACCGCGATCTCCGGTCTCGAAGCCCGCCGCGACCCGCAACGCGGTCGTTTTTCCACAACCCGATGGTCCCAAGAGGGAGATCAATTCACCTTCACGTACGTCGAGCGAGAACTCTTCGAGTGCAACCGTCGTACCGAAAGACTTGTGGATGTTGTCGAAAGTCAGTGTCGTCATAGGCCTTCTCCGATCAAATCAGTGGTGGTGGAAGTCGTCGTGACTGTTGTGTCGTGAAAGCCGAACGGTCTCCTCGGACTGGAACGCTTGCGCGTCAGACGGTTCAGAACGACGAAGAGGACGATCGTCACAAGAATCGCAAGCAAATTGAGGCCGTACCCGCCTTGGGGTTCCCGTCCCACGAATGTTGCCTGAAATCGGGGCAAGGTCTCCTTCAAGAGAGTGTTGGCAATGGTGAACTCACCGATCACGACCGCTGCAGTCAGGAATGACGCAGATATCAATGCAGAACGAAGATTCGGTATCAGAACCCGAGCGATTGTCGACAGCAGGCTCCCTCCCAGACTGCGCGACGCATCGACGAGCACTCGCAAGGAAATCGAACGCAGACCCGCATCGATCGATCGATATGTGAATGGAAGCGCAAGGATCGCGTAGAACGGGATGAGAGAAAGATCCGAGTTGAGAAACCACCGTGCGTGGGGCTTGACCACGACGATGCC
>JBIIKC010000129.1:0-4693 GCA_044233375.1 Ilumatobacteraceae bacterium | reverse complement strand
TTGTGGTAGTCTTTCGCCGTGATTCGTTTCCGTTTGTTCTCATCCGGTCGCGCAGTCGGAGTGATCCTGTGTGCTGCAATCGTCACCCCGGCTGGCTGCTCCTCATCGACTGCCTCCGAATCGGCCGGGGCACGACCGACCATCGTGGTTTCTCACGTTCTGCTCGGGTCAGTGACCCAGGAGATCGTCGGTTCCGATGCAGACGTCGTCGTTCTGATTCCCAACGGTGTCGATCCTCATTTGTATGAACCTTCGGCGAAGGACATCGAACGGCTCAACAATGCAGATCTCGTTGTGATCAACGGTTTCGGCTTGGAGTCGAGTCTCGAGGAGAGTCTTGCGGGTGTACGTGCAAAACAGATTCCGATATTCGAGGCTACGGATCACATCGACACACACGAGGCACCCAAGAACGATGGTCATTCGGAGTCAGAACTGCACGAGGGTGAAGTCGGTTCCGATAAACATGCCGACGAAAAGGTGGTCGGTGAACAGGATGGACATTTGCATTCCGAAGACGATCCTCATTTCTGGACCGATCCGCGACTCATGGCCGAGGTGGTTCAGGAGCTCGGCGATGCAATTGCGGATCTCGGACTGGACACCGGCGATCGCGCATCGATGCTCTCCGAGCAATTGCTGACTTTCGATCAGGACATGCTCGACCTTGTCGAGAAACTTCCGGCTGAACGTCGTGTTCTCGTCACTGGTCATGAATCCCTCGGCTATTTCGCCGAGCGCTACGGTTTCGAGATCGTTGGCACGATCATTCCCGGTCTGTCGACTGGAGCAGAGGTTTCCGCTGCCAATCTGTCGGCTGTGAAGGACGCGATCGATCGATCCGGGGTAGGGGTGATCTTCACCGAACTCGGTACGTCGTCTGCATCGGCACGAGTTCTGTCCGACGAGTTGGACGTGGACGTCGTCGAAATCTCGACCCACTTCGTTCCGGAGGAAGCACTCGAACTCGGGATGGGGGCGGACACATATACGAAGTTCATCGAAATGCTCGTGACGACGATCGTGGCTGCTCTCGAGAAATGACTCCTCGCGCATGATCGAGCCCTTTCTCGACAACACATTCATGCAGCGCGCTCTTCTTGCTGGGGTGTTGTTGTCGGCTCTTGCAGCGATTGTCGGCACATATGTCGTCTTGCGAGGTATGGCATTCATTGGAGATGCTCTGGCTCACGGGGTCCTGCCGGGGGTCGCTATTGCTGCAATCGTGGGGGCTCCAGTTCTGATCGGTGCAGGCATTGCTGCATTCGCAATGATCGCTGGCATCGGTGTCATCACAACTCGGTCGCGTTTGTCCAATGACTCTGCTATTGGCCTGCTCTTCGTTGGGCTTCTCTCCCTCGGAGTCGTCCTGGTATCGAGTTCACGGCGGATTGCAGGAGATTTGGAGTCGATTCTTTTCGGTGAGTTCCTCGGTGTCGAAAGTACCGATCTGTTGATGCTTGCGATCAGCCTGATGATCGCTGTCGCGATCGTCTCGTTGACTTCGCGGGCATTGTTGGTCTCGAGTTTCGATGAAGACCTTGCTCAAGCCATGGGCTTCGGAGTGCGAGCCCACTACTTCTTGCTTCTCGGTCTCGTCGCCGGAACTGTGGTCGTGGCCTTTCAAGCGGTCGGAACACTTCTGGTCTTCGGTCTCTTGCTCGCCCCTTCTGCGACTGGAGCGCTCGTTGCGAGGCGTATCGGAATGATGATGGTTGTGGCGACCGTGGTCGGCATCGTCTCGTCATACCTTGGATTGCTCGCGTCGTACCATTTCGGTTGGGCTGCGGGGGCGAGTGTCGTCCTGTGCGCAGTGTCGATCTTCTTTCTCGTTCTCTTCGGCGTTCGGGTCAGAGATCTGATGGTTCGGAGGGGTGCATGACGATGGACCATGGACCGCAGTCATCGATGATCGTCTGTGCCCATCACCTCTCGGTGGGCTATGGAACCAACGTCGTGGTGGCAGGAATCGATACCGATCTCATTGCCGGAGGGTCCGTGGCGTTGGTCGGTTCCAATGGCTCTGGTAAGTCGACTTTGCTCAAGACTCTGGCTGGACTGATTCCTGCGATCGAGGGCTCTGCGGAAATTCTCGGAGGGGCCATAGGAGAGACGACGACCGAAGTCGCCTATCTCGGGCAAGCCCAAGGAAATGCCCTATCGCTCCCATTGAGGGTTATCGATGTCGTACGCATGAGCCGTTTCGATCAGAGATCCAGATGGCAGAGGCGTTCCCATGAAGATGACCAGTTGGTTGACGAGGCGATGCGTGCCATGCACGTCGAGGACCTTGCTCAGAGATCTTTGAGAGACCTTTCGGGTGGTCAACGTCAGAGAGTGCGGCTTGCTCAAGTTCTCGCTCGACGTGCTCGGCTCATCTTGCTCGATGAGCCGACGACCGGATTGGATGCGCCGGGACGTTCTGCTTACCTCGATGCGGTGGCACACGAGAAGTCCCGAGGAGCTGCAGTTGTCATCGCAACCCATGACGTGTCCGAAGCCTCGACCTGCGACCGGATCTTGCTACTTGCGGGACGGATCGTCGCCGACGGGCCTCCAGGAGAGGTTCTGACCCCAGAGAATCTCCTCGAGACCTTCGGAATCGGGCTTGCGCGAGTCGGCGATCGGCTGATTGTGACCGAACACATGCACAATCACTGAGAACCGGTTCGTCTGAGTTCCTTCCATCTGGATCGCGAATCGAGCTTGCGATGAGGCCACAATGGTCGAGTGGTCCGATACCGGCGCCACCAAACGAGCATCGAGCGATTGACTTCATCGAAGGAACCCTCCAATGGAATTCACGTGGACCAAGGAGCAAGACGACTTGCGCCAACGAGCTGCGCTCGTCGCACGCGAAGCCGTGGAGAAGTACGGCCGTGCGAATGACTCGTGGATCAACGGCTGGTCGAAAGAGTTCGCAGCCGAACTCGGATCGCTCGGATGGATCGGCCTCACCTGGCCCGTTGAATTCGGTGGAGGAGGTCGACCCGCGATCGATCGCTTGATCATCGGTGAGGAGTTGATCAAGGCTGGCGCTCCGATCGGATCGATGTGGTTCGCGGACCGTCAGATGGGCCCAACGTTGATTGCGTACGGACGTCCCGATCAACAAGCAGAATTCCTACCGAGGATCCTCACTGGCGAATCGACGTGGTGCATCGGCATGTCGGAACCCAATGCCGGATCGGATCTGGCCTCACTGAAGACGCAGGCCGTTCGCGACGGTGATGAGTGGGTCATCAACGGTCAGAAGATCTGGACGAGTTTCGGTGAAGTTGCCGATTACTGCTACCTGATCTGCCGGACATCGTTCGATGGACCTCCGCATGCGGGTATCAGCGAGATCATCGTCCCCATGGACACTCCCGGAGTCGACATCCGTCCAATTCAGGACATGACGACGAACCGCCATTTCTGCGAAGTGTTCTACACCGACGTGCGCGTTCCTGTGCACAATCTCGTGGGCGTGGAAGGAAATGCCTTCAAGCAGACGATGAGGCAACTCGAGCACGAACGTGGTGGAATCGACCGTTTGGTATCGAACTATGCGCTCTATTGCATGGCTCGGGATAGGGCTGACACCGATGACCCGCGGGTGCGCCAGAGGATTGCCCAACTCGAGTCGATGTACCGCATCGGTCGCATTCTCGTGATTCGAGAGGTGCTGCACCAGGCTCCCTCGGGATTCTCGGCTGCGACCAAATGCTTCTGCACCGAGCATGAGTGGGAAGTTTCGCAGTTCGTCGCCGAAACTCTCGGCGCAGAGGCGACACTCTGGAACGAGATCACTCAAGGTCTTGCTTACGCACCGGGTTACACGATCATGGGTGGGACATCGAATGTGATGCGCAACATTCTCGGCGAGCGAGTTCTCGGGCTTCCGAAATAGTCCTCGTGGTCGTGTAGCGGAGACATCTGTGCTCGGAACTACCGTGTGAGTACGGGACCACGGGGGTGGGGGCCGATGTGAAATGGGGGAAATGATGTCGAGTTGGAACTTCGCTGATGCGTATGAGTTGATTGCCGCACGCACCCCGAACCATCCGTGCATGGTGCAGGGCAGCAGAACTGTGACCTGGGGCGAATTCAACGCACGGGCAAACGCGCTTGCAGCAGACATGTTGAGTAACGGACTGACTCAGCAGAGCAAAGTCGCCGCCTATCTCACCAACTGCCCGGAATACCTCGAGACGTACGTTGCCGCATTCAAGGGCGGGTTTGTTCCGGTCAACACCAACTACCGATACGGACCCGACGAAGTCGCATATCTCTTCGACAACGCCGATGCCGAAGCAGTGATTTTCCACTCGTCCTATGCCGATTTGCTGGGATCCATTCGTAGCCGTCTGTCGAAAGTCAAGGTTTGGTATTGCGTTCGCGAGGGAAGCGACACTGCTCCGGCTTGGGCCCAGGATTACGACTCCTTGGTGAGTGCTGGTCGCCAGGAGAACGTGTCGGGACCCTGGGGGCGAAGTGGCGACGATCTGCTGCTGCTCTACACGGGTGGCACCACTGGTATGCCCAAGGGAGTCATGTGGCGTCAGGATGATTTGTTCAATGTTCTCGGCGCCGGTGGGAACGCTGTCTTGGGAGTTCCACCAGCAGCGACCCTCGAGGAACTGGCATCGCGAGTGGATCCGAGTCAGCCAGGGCTCGTCCTTCTCTCGGCGTGTCCATTGATGCACGGCAC
>JBIIKC010000128.1:0-4740 GCA_044233375.1 Ilumatobacteraceae bacterium | reverse complement strand
GGCCATCGTGTCCTCTGAGGTTTCTTCGCCTGCTTCACCGGGCATTGCCGAGTCGCCACCTGCCATGTCGGCTGCCAAGGTTTCGTGAATTTCCACTGTCCCGGCAACCGAAGCATCGACTGACGCTGTGAGCAATTCGTCGTCAGCTGCCGCCGTGATGTCCATGTACACCGCACCCACGTTCACCGACATCGGACTCGTGCGAGCCCAAGCCCCCGAGATCGCGATGTCTCCACCTGATGGGGCGGCGGTGTCCGTCGAGGAGTCGTCGTCCCCACCGCACGATGCGAAGACGAGGGCTGAGGCGGCAACGAGCGCGAAGCTCTTTGCCGTTCGGATCCGCCGTGTTGCTGACTTGGTCATGTTCTTTCCTTTTCTCTGAGAACCCCGATCTCGGAGTATTTCTTCGCTGCGTGCGCTCGCAACGAGATCTCGCTCACACCGTGTCGAGAAGAATGCGCAAATCGTTGATCATGGTGTCCTTGTCGACTCCGAAAGGCCACTCGACGAGGACAATGCCGCTCTCATCGACAACGTAGGTGGTTGCACTGTGACCGACTTCGATTTTTCCTGACGCATCAGTCACGATCGTCGAACTTGCAAGGAAGGCCTCCTCGGCGGATTTCAATTCCTCCATCGACGACGGGTGAAGAGCATGGAAGCGGTCGGTGAAACTGGACAGATACCCGTTCAACACGTCGGGTGTGTCTCGATCCGGGTCGACGGTGATCATGGCCAGGTCGATCCTGTCGGCACTTCCACCAAGTTCCCGGCGCGCAGCACGAACCAACGCAAGCGTGGTCGGACACAGATCAGGACAGCTCGTGTAGCCGAAGTAGACAACGAGCAGACTTCCCGGTCGCGCCTGCATCGAGAACAACGAGCCATGGTCGGCATACGAACCCTCGTCAGTCACATCGGCAACTTCGACCGTGCCCACTTCGAGAGGCTGCTCGCGGGTCATGCCGAGCAACGTCGACTCGCCTCCCCCGCATGCTGCTACAACGAGTGCTGCGCAAACAGCGAACGCTCCAACGAAGCCAGCCTTGCGGCGGATTTTCTGCTCGACCATCACACGCCCATGATGCCCGATCGCCTCGAGGAGTCCTACGGACCTAAGTCCCGAGGACGATGCCCGATCGGTCACACGAAACGCGCTGCCCGACGCTGGCCCGAACCGACTCGACCATGGCCCAGACCCCCGAGCAACGGGGATCGGGCTCGTCCGCAAATCCGAAAAGGTGGCAAATCTCTCAGCGGGGTGACTGGTCAACATTTCCTGGAGATGTAGGATCTTCCCCATGCGAATTCGTAAGCCTCAAGCCTTCCTCCTCGCCGCAGTCATTGCCGGCGGGTCTGCTCTTGCCGCCTGCGGTGGATCGAGCAGCACCGAATCCACACTCACCCCGGTGACCGATGCTCCGTCGACAACGGCTGCTGGATCGACCACGACGACCGAGCCCCCTCCGGGAACTCCGACGTTGGCTCCCGGCGCCCCACTGCCATCGCTTGTTCCTTACTCCAAGGCTGATGCCAAGAAGGAAGAGGCGGCAACTGTCGTTGGCAAGGTCAGCATTCCGAAGATCGGTCTCAAGGACATGCAGATGTACCTCGGCTACAGCGATGGTACGTACGACAGGGGTGTCGGCCTGTGGCCGGGAGCCCCGAAGCCCGGTGAAGCTGGCAACGTCGTCCTCGGTGGTCACCGTACGAGCGGACCCGCGCCCTTCCGTAAAGTCGATGCATTGACCGCCGGAGACGAGGTCATCGTGACTACAGCTGATGGCACGTTCGTGTACGTGGTCGAGGGCGTTGCGGTGTACCCGGCTTCGGAAGCCGCCAACGTGGTTCTTGCCCAGACCTCATCGGCCAAGATGACCATGTTCGCCTGCCATCCGCCAGGAAAGGTCACCCACCGCATCGTCGTCTTCACGAATTACTCACGTAAAGTCGCCGTCTGATCCGACGGTCGTCATTGCAAAGACGACTTCTCCCTCTCATCCCAGGTCTCCTGGTAGCAGCGGCCATGCCCCCGTGGGGGTGGTGGCCGCTTGCTTTTGTCGGACTCATCGCCTTCAGTGCTATTGAATACCGGGCACGAACTTCATCGGATCGTTTCCTTGCGGGTCTGCTTTTCGGGTGTGGGTGGTATCTGCCATCCATGTCGTGGATGTGGTTCCTCACCGCCCCGGGATATGTGATCGCTGCCCTGTTGTTTGCGTCGCTTCACGGTGTCGCATCGGCTCTCACCGGCCACGCGCGTTTCGACTCGAGTCACGTTGTAGCAGCGCCAGCGCTGCACACTCTCGCCGAGACCCTTCGCCTGTCGTTTCCATTTGGCGGAGTCCCGTTGGCCACGCTCGGAATTTCCCAAGTCGCAGGGCCATTTCGATTCGTAGCCGGGCTCGGTGGCGTCATCGCACTGACCTGGACAAGTTGGCAACTCGGAGCACTACTGGCCCGAAGGTCCCAGCGGTTCACCGGAGAGAATTCCTGGCGACGCGCGGCGTGGCTGGCATGCGCCGCTGTGATCCTCATTGCACCCTTTGCACCCAACGGCTCGGATTCCGGTCGCATGCTCCGGGTCGTCGCAGTCCAGGGTGGCGGACCTCAAGGTACACGGGCGATCAATACCGACCCGCGTGATGTCGTCGTCCGTCATCTCGAAGCGACCCGACTCATCGAGGCAAAGGGAGACTCCGAACCGATCGATCTCGTGGTGTGGCCGGAAAATGTCATCGACGTCTTCGACTTCGAGACGAGTCGGGAGTTCGACGAAGTTGTCGCCGAAGCTCAGCGACTCGGAGTGCCGATCGCCGTAGGGATCACCGAGGACGTCGATGCGGAGAATTTCACCAATGCTCAGGTCATCGTCACTCCCGATGGACGCGTCTCTGCTCGCTACGACAAAGTGCGTCGAGTCCCCTTCGGTGAGTACATGCCGCTGCGCGGAGCCCTTGCCGCAATCGGCGCCCCCGTCGACCTCGTACCTCGCGATGCGCTGGCTGGCACCGGTCCTGCGGTCCTCGACATTCCGACAACGAGCGGAGTCGAGCGGGCTGCCGTTGCAATCTCTTGGGAAATCTTCTTCGCGGGCCGAGTGCGTGAAGGCATCGAGCGCGACGCCGGTTTCGTGATCAACCCGACCAACGGCTCCAGCTACACCTGGACTGTGCTGCAGTCCCAACAAATTGCGTCGTCACGCTTGCGGGCTCTCGAAACGGGTCGGTGGGTCGTCCAAGTGTCCCCGACAGGATTCAGCGCTTTCGTGTCGCCCAGCGGCAAAGTCTTCGACCGCACGGGAGTCAGTGAACAGGCGATCCTGGACAGGGTTATTGCCATGAGGACGGGTCACACCGTCTATGCGAGCGTGGGAGATGGACCATGGATCGCAGTCGTCACCATCGTGCTCGCTCTGTGCGTGATCGTCGATGTCAGACGTCGACGATCACCGTACACGGGCCGTCGTTGACGAGACCGACCTTCATGTCAGTACGGAACCGTCCCGTCTCCACCTGAGCACCGAGCCGCCGAAGCTCCGCGACGACGATGTCGATCAGCGGTTCAGCAAATTCCGGGCGAGCTGCGGCGATCCAGCTCGGTCGTCGGCCAGTGTTCGTATCTCCGTACAACGTGAACTGACTGACGACCAGTATCGAGCGAGTCGTATCCGCTATGGACTTGTTCATCACGCCGTCGTCATCGTCCATCACCCGAAGGTTCCAAACTTTGTCCGCCAACTTCCTGGCATGCTGCTCAGTATCGGAGTGGGTAGCCCCAACGAGCACGAGGAGGCCAGGACCGATCTCACCACACCGAATCCACTGACCTTCGACCCGCGCATCGACCCAAGCTTGTTCGACCCGTTGCACGAGACCACGCATTCGTTCAGTATCGCAACCACGACTGAGCGCAACCAATTACTCGGTTGGCAGGCGGTGGAATCTCTCGTTTCGGGAACAGTTCGCCCGCCGTTGTGATGTCAGGATTCGAACGGTGCCGCACCCTGAACCAGCGCACGGTACGTGGCAACGTCATTGTTGACTTCAACGATCTCTGCATCGTCGGCCTGCGGGTCGACCCATACGGCAACGATCAGCGCCAGGAGATGAAGATTCCCTTGGATCACCCCATCGTTCACCGCCCGGTCGACGCCTTTCACCACTCCGCTTTGCACTGCGCCCCACGTGAGGGTCGCGTGACGGTCGCTGTCGATCGTTGCCTTGTTCACGAAAACCGTGAACGGCAGGATTGGCTGGTTCGGCTGACGAACGACAACAAAGCGGGTGTGACCCGCGCTCGGCGTCGCCAACGATGTTGCCCACGCTTGCCCTACCGGACCGTCCCGAAGCCCGAGAACGGTATTGATGTGTGCAACATTCACACCCGTTCCCTCGAAACCCTCTCCATATTGCGGAGTCACGCGGGCAACCTGCCGTATCGAGAGAGCTTCAACTCATCGGTTGAATCCGTGCCCGGTTTTCGGTCGTACGCGAGAAGTGCAACCACCCTCGATCGGGAACCTTCGACCGGGCTGACCTTGTGCATCGACCATCGTCCATTGAAGATCATGAGAGTTCCGGGGGTCATCGGTTCGATCCTCACCCTCTCGGGCGCTCGGCCCGCAAGAACGTCGGCAACGCCCGAGAAGTTCTCGTCGTCGAGGCGACGAATACGTGGGGCATTCACGAATTCGCCTCCTCGCTCTGAGGCACGAATCGCCAAGGAAACCACGAAATC
>JBIIKC010000127.1:0-4744 GCA_044233375.1 Ilumatobacteraceae bacterium | reverse complement strand
GTCGAAGAGGGGGCATGATGTTCAGTCAGGAGTCGATGCCTGTTCTCATATACGACGGAGATTGCGCGTTCTGCTCGTCGAGTGTTCGATTCATCCAGAATCACATTCGCCGACGTCCTCGATGCGAACCTTGGCAATGGCTCGATCTCGACGACTACGGAGTGTCACGCGACGATTGTGAGAGGGCAGTGCAGTTCGTCGCCATCGATGGGACGGTGCATTCGGGTGAACGCGGCGTGGCTCGAGTGTTGATTTTCGGCGGTAAGGGGTGGGCGGTGCTGGGGCGAATCCTGCTCGTGCCGGGTGTTCGTCACCTTGCGGGTATCGTGTACCGGTGGATCTCGAATAATCGTCACCGAATGCCGGGTGGAACACCGCAGTGCGCGATGACGTCCGAGCAGCGAGCCGAATCTTCGAAGAGGTCGACATGACAGAGAATCAGCGCGGTTCGAATCCGATGTTGTCCGAGTCCCGACGCGCGTGGCAAGAGGCGTTTGCAGCATCGCGACTGCGGTCCGATCACTTCGCCACGATGTCAGGTGTTCCCGTGGAACCCGTATACGGATCGGATGGCGGAGAGTTTCCCGGAGTGTTCCCGTACACACGCGGACCCTATGCATCGATGTATCGGTCGAAACTGTGGACGATGCGGATGTTTGCCGGATTCGGAACTGCTCAGGACACGAATGAGCGTTTCAAAGAAATTTTGAGAGCGGGCGGCGATGGCCTGTCCACGGCATTCGACATGCCGACTCTGCTCGGGCTGGATTCGGACGATCCCATGTCTCTCGGTGAAGTCGGTCGGTGCGGGGTTGCCGTCGACACCCTTGCCGACATGAGCGATCTTTTCGCTGATATCGATCTCTCGACGATCACGACCTCGATGACGATCAACTCTCCGGCAGCAGTGATCTTGGCAATGTTCGTTGCTCAGGCGGAAAAAGCCGGAGTCGAACGCCGACTTCTCGGCGGAACTTTGCAGAACGACATCCTCAAGGAGTACCAGGCTCAGAAAGAGTTCGTGTTTCCACCTCGTCAGTCGATGAGGTTGGTTCGTGACACGATTGCATTCACCTCAGCCGAAATGCCCCGCTGGAACTCGGTTTCCATTTCCGGGTACCACATCCGCGAGGCGGGCTCGACCGCTGCCGAGGAACTCGCCTTCACCCTTGCAAACGGATTTGCCTATGTCGAACTCGCCAGTCGAGCGGGACTCGCAGTGGACGACTTCGCGCCGCGCCTGTCGTTCTTTTTCAACGCCCATATCGACTTCTTCGAGGAGATAGCCAAGTATCGGGCGGCTCGTCGGATCTGGGCGAAGTGGATGAAGAGCAGATATGGCGCGAGTGCCGAGCGATCTCTGCAATTGCGGTTCCACACTCAAACTGCTGGCGTATCGCTCACTGCACAGCAGCCCGAAGTGAACATCGTGCGAACGGCTATCGAAGCCCTGGCGGGGGTTCTGGGCGGTACCCAGTCGCTGCACACGAACTCCATGGATGAAGCCCTTGCGTTACCCACCGAGAAAGCGGCGCGCATTGCGTTGCGAACTCAGCAGGTCATCGCCTACGAAACGAATGTGGCGTCGGTGGCGGACCCTCTCGGTGGTTCCCATTTCGTGGAGGCTCTGACCGACGAAATGGAGCGTCGGGCCGAAGAGATTTTCGAGGCGATCGACGAGATGGGGAATGGGTCGATGCTGGAGGGATGCATTGCAGGTATCGAGGAGAACTGGTTCCAAGGTCGGATTGCCGACAGCGCTTACGAATTGGAGCGAGCGTTCAATCGAGGCGAGAGAACCGTCGTCGGTGTGAATCGATTCCTGGAGGGCAACGATGAATCTGATCTCGAGATTCTGAGGATCACCAATGAGGATGAGGCGAAACAACGTCAGCGACTGGCGCGGGTGCGAGCGGAGCGAAACGTTCAGGCTGTGGAAGAGTCCCTGCGTCGACTCGAGTCGGAAGCCGCCGACCCCGAAGTGAATCTCATGCCGGCACTCATCGAAGCATCGTCTGCATATGTAACTGTTGGGGAAATGATGGCTTCAATGGCGCGAGTTTTCGGACGCCACGTCGAAGTGCCGACCATCTAATGCCGACCAAGTGGTGCTTGGACGATCCAGTCGAGTGAGGTGAAGTGACATGGATATATCGGAACCAGAGAACAGATCTGATGCCCTTCGAGTTCTGGTCGCGAAAGTCGGTCTCGACGGTCACGATCGTGGAGTCAAGGTCGTTGCGCGAGTGCTGCGAGATGCCGGGATCGAAGTGATCTACACCGGCTTGTTTCAGACCCCGGACACTGTTGCTGCCGCAGCGGTCGACGAAGATGTCGACGTCGTGGGTTTGTCGATGCTGTCGGGGGCTCACATGACGCTTGCGCCTCTCGTCGTTCGAGCCTTGCAGGAAAGAAATGCGGACATTCCAGTGGTGGTCGGGGGAATCGTTCCACCGGGGGACATCGCCGAATTGCGCAGTGCTGGCATTGCCGAGGTACTCGGACCGGGCGCGGCTGCGAACGAAGTCGTCGAGGCGGTCGTGCGCGCTGCGGCAAATTCCTCGAACCCGTGAGTCGCCTACTGAAGGCCGTGTAGCGATCCCCCATCGAGCGGAAGGGCCACGCCAGTGATGAAGCGGGTGTGTACCGAGCACAGGAAAGCAGCGACTCGACCGAAGTCGTCCGGGTCGCCGAGGAAACGTGCGGGAATCGAAGATGCCAAAGAGGAAGTATCTCCGTACAGTTCGGTCAGCCGATCGGTGAGGTGAAGACCCGGTTGCAGGGAGTTCACAGTGACTCCATCGGCAGCAACTTCACGAGCAAGAGTCTTGAGGAATCCGGTGACTCCGGCGCGTGCGGTGTTCGACAGGATCAGGCGATCGATCGGTTCTCGAACGGAGGCCGATGTGATCGCCAGCACGCGACCCCATTTCTGTTCCCGCATCGAGGGGACGACGAGCTGGCACAATGCGACCGTCGAAAGGAGATTCAGTCGGAGAGCTTCTGAGTAGGCATCGAAAGGCGTCGATGCGAAACTGCCCGGTGGCGGACCACCTGCATTGGCGATCAGAATGTCGATGCCCCCCATGAGTTCGCGTGACTTCTCGACGAGCGCATGAACGGCATCGGGCTCACTCACATCGGCAGTTATGGCATGAACCTTTGCATGGATGCTGTCTTCGATCGATCGGGCTGCTCGACCGAGTTTGCTCTCATTTCGCGATGCGATCGTGACGATGGCACCTTCGTTCGCAAGCGCACGTGCACTCGCAAATCCGAGACCGCTCGAGCTTCCGGTGACGAGGGCGCGCTTTCCGGTCAGCCCGAGATCCATTGGGTCTCCTTTGTCAGGAATTGCCGAAGACGTTGATCAGGTGCGGGTCGGGCGCCGACGTGCTCGATGACCCACGCTGACACGCGAGTTGCGAACCGAGCCGCCTCCACGTGCGACAGCGATCCGAGATAGTGCGAGAGGAAGGCGCCGGCAAAGGAGTCGCCCGCACCTGTTGCGTCGACGAGATTGTTGGTTGCTGGGGGAATGTGGTGTGCTTCAGTGCCATCGAAGACGAGTGCGCCCTCGGCATCGAGTTTGAGCACGATGAGCGCTGACGGGAAGATGTCTCGAAGGGCACGGGCCATATCGAGCGGATCGTGACAGCCCGTCAGAACGGTCCCTTCTTCTTTGTTGGGCAGGACGATGTCGAATTCGAGATCAGCGCACGCGCCGAGAAACGATTCGACGCCCATCTCTTGAATCATCTGGAACGATCCGGGGTCGAAGGAGACACTCGCGCCGTGTTCGTGTGCCAGTCGTGCAGCTCGTCGGGCTGCAGACCGCGGTGGATCGGTGAAGAACGACCAGGCCGTGAGGTGAAGATGTTTGGCGAGAGCAATCTCATCTGTTGGCAACTCCGATGGCATCAAATAGAAGTCCGCGCCATGCCCGGACACCATCGAGCGTTGTCCCGTGTGGTCGACGAATACGGCGACCGAACCGGTGGAGTGGGCCTCAGTTTCGACCAGATGCGAGACGACATGTTCTCTGTCGAGGTCTTCTTGGGCAAGTTGTCCGAAACGGTCCCGTCCCACCTTGCCGATGAACCGCGTCGAGATTCCGCACCGACTCGCCCATACGGCCACATTTGCTGCGCTTCCCCCCGGAGTCAGCAATACTTCGCCGAAGGTGTCGCCGCCCTTCAACAATTCGGTATTCGTGCGAATCAGAACATCCCAGGCGAAGTCCCCGAGAACGCACAAATGGGTCGACGACGTTCCTCTTTGTCCGATCTGGGCGATGGCCACCGCCATGAGGGTATCTGCGAGACTGGAGCCGATGTCGACTGAAGTGCCCGCAACGTCGTCGATCACTGGGGTCGGTGGGAACGCGAAGTTGTCTGCCTCAGTCATCGGGGCCCTTGCAGCGGTGTGGATGGTTTGGGGTTCGACGTATCTGGCGATCAAGATCGGCCTCGAGACGATGTCGCCCTTCTTCATGCAAGGCACCCGATTCGTGTTCGCCTCACTCATCATGTTGGCGGTACTCCGTCGTAGAGGGGTCCCATGGCCGTCACGGGTGCAAATTCGCCATGCGGCGATGATCGGCGTTCTGCTGTTGATTGGCGGTCTCGGTCTCGTCACCCTTGCCGAGGATCGTGGCGTCGATTCCGGTCTCGTTGCGACCATCATCGCCATCCAGCCGATGATGATGTCGATGTGGGGCGGTCTGTGGAAGCAGTGGCCGATA
>JBIIKC010000003.1:0-18070 GCA_044233375.1 Ilumatobacteraceae bacterium | reverse complement strand
CGCCGAGCCAGCAGGAGCTTCACCGCCGACCAGATCCTCGACTGTTGCCTCACCCTGGCGTACGAGGGCCGCTTCCCACTCGGCAAGAGGTTCACCATCGGGTCCGAGAATGACGTCATCGGTGCTGGTAGCCGCTGGCTTGGCCGGCGTCGTCGCAGTCCGCGCTGATGCTGGTGCAGACCTCTTGTCGGAAGTCTCCTCGGCGCTGTCCTTCTCGGACGCACCTTCATGCGACTTTGCGCCCGTCCCGCTCTTTGCAGTCCTGGTCGCAGGCGCGCGACCCGATGACCGACCGGCACCCCCGGAATCGGACTCTTCGGGTCCGCCGACCGTGGCCAGGATGTTGGTGATGATGTCTTCTTTTTTCGCTCGGGCACTGGCTTTCAAACCGAGTGCGGTAGCGATTGCGATCAGTTGCTCTTTGTCTTTCGACTCGAGCACCGACTTTTCCAGGGCGTCTGCGGCCACAAGAACCTGCTTTCGAGCGTGGGTGTCAACGGCGGCGTGCTTGACGATGCACGATCACCGGCGTCCCAGCGCCAGTGGGGAGAATCCGCACGGACCAAGAGATTCGGTCACACATGCGATCTGGTCTTCCAGACACCAAGACCATAGCCATCCGGACGGAGGAAGGCAACGCCATCCCACCGGGGAATCAGCCAATGCGACCCGGAAACGGATCGTTCTCAGGAGGTTCGAGCCACCGAACGCACGAAATTCTCGATCGTCGACAATTCCCCTGGAAGAACGGTCGTTGTCTCGGGAAGATCCATGAGCTCTGCCAGGTGCGCAGGCAAGGTCGGTCGAACCCCAGTTGCACGAATCACCGCATCAGGAAACTTGGCTGGATGTGCTGTCGCCAGAGTCACCGTGGCCAGACCAGATCTGGCGTGCTCGCGTGCAGCCGCAACACCGACTGCCGTGTGAGGATCGATGAGCATCCCAGTTCGACGGTACACGTCTGCCATCGTGGCGATCGTCGACGAGTCGTCACAGCGAGCACCCCTGAAGATCGGCCCGATCCACGTGTCGTATTGAAGGCGAGAGACGTCCAAAGTTCCCGCACTTCGGAACCGATCCATCTGCTCGGCGGTGGTCGCCCCGTTTCTTTCGTTCATCTCGAAGAGAAGTCGCTCGAAGTTCGAGGAGACCTGAATGTCCATCGACGGACTGAGAGTTGCAGTCACTCCGCGAGTCGTCATCGCTCGCTCCTCGAAGAAGCGGGTGAGGATGTCGTTGCTGTTCGAACCGACGATCAACGACTCGATCGGCGCACCCATCTCTCGGGCAATCCAGCCGGCGAGCACGTTTCCGAAGTTTCCTGTCGGAACGCTGAATGCGAGAGGCTGCTGACCGAGAGCATCGGTTGCAGCGACGTAATAGACGATTTGCGCCATGACACGCGCCCAGTTGATGCTGTTCACCGCCGAGAGGTTCATCTCGTCGCGAAATGGCGCATCGTTGAACATCGCCTTGACGAGATCCTGACAATCGTCGAATGTGCCCTCGACAGCGACAGTGTGAACATTCGCAGCGGCAACCGTCGTCATCTGTCTTCTCTGCACGTCACTGACGCGACCGTGGGGATAGAGAATCACGATGTCGACATTCGAACAACCCTTCACGCCGTCGATCGCGGCTGACCCAGTGTCCCCACTCGTGGCTCCAACGATCATGACTCTTTCGGAACGAGCCGAAAGAACGTGATCGAACATCCGACCGACGAGCTGCAGTGCGACGTCCTTGAACGCCAGTGTTGGACCGTGGAACAGTTCCATGATCCATTGATCCGGACCGATCTGGACGAGAGGCACCGTGGCCGGATGGCGAAACGTTGCGTACGCCTCCTGGCACATGCGCGCCAGATCGGACTTCGAGATGTCTCCCTCGACGAAAGGCTCCATGACCACAGCTGCGAGTTCTGCGTACGAGCCGGTCGGCAACTCGGGCATCGAAGGCCACCGATTCGGCACATAGAGACCGCCGTCGCTTGCAAGACCGGCGAGTAGAACATCGGAGAAGCCAAGTTCTGGAGCCCGTCCTCTCGTCGAGACGTACCGCATTTCGGATCCTGCAGCAGACATGGGTTCCCCGATCAGTGACCGATCACTCGCAACAGTCCGCCGACCTGAGTGACGACGTCCATCTGACGCAGTTCGCGCAAGGTGGCCTGAACTGCTGACTCCTTGGCTTCGTGTGTGATGAAGACGAGCCGGGCCTCGGCCCCTGCGCCTTCTTGTTCGGCAGCGCGAATGCTCACCCCATGACGGGCGAATGCTCCGGTCACAGCATGGAGCACGCCAGGCTTGTCGGCTACTTCCAGCGAAACGAGATACTCCGCCGTCGATTCATCGATCGGTCGAATGGTCGCCTTGGAGAAGTGTCCGATCGTTCCGTGTGTTCCTTTGACGAGATTGACCGCTGCATCGATGACGTCACCGAGGACTGCACTCGCCGTCGGGCTTCCGCCAGCCCCACGTCCGTAGAACATGAGTGATCCGACCGCCCCACCTTCGACGAACACTGCGTTGAAGCTTTCGCGCACACTCGCAAGCGGATGAGTGTCGGGCACCATGGCCGGGTGGACGCGCACACCGACTTCGCCGGACTGCAGATCTCGTTCTGCGATACCGAGGAGCTTGATCGTGTAGCCGAGTCGTCGAGCGACTGCGATGTCGTTGGCCGTGATGCGGCTGATTCCCTCGTGGTAGACGTCGCCCGCGACAACCTTCGCACCGAAAGCAATCGTCGCCAGGATGGCAGCCTTGGCACCTGCATCGAAGCCCTCGACATCGGCAGTTGGGTCACGTTCCGCAAACCCGAGACGCTGAGCTTCTGCGAGGGCAGCTCCGTAGTCGGCTCCTTCTTCGGTCATCTTCGTGAGGATGAAGTTGGTCGTGCCATTGATGATTCCCATCACACGCAGCACGGGTTCGCCGCGCAAACTTTCTCGCAATGCCCTCACAACCGGAATTCCGCCGGCAACGGCCGCCTCGAACAGCAGATCCACTCCCGCCGAATCGGCAGCAGAGAACAAATCGACTCCGACATTGGCCAGGAGTTCCTTGTTGGCGGTCACCACTGGCTTACCTGCCGCGAACGCGGACGTGATCAGCTCGCGAGCAGGTTCGATTCCACCGATGACCTCGACCACCAAATCGATGTTCGGATCGGCGACCACCGCATGAGCGTCCCGCGTCAGAAGTTCGCTCGGAACGGATACATCTCGATCACGGGACAGGTTGCGGACCGCCACAGCGCCGATCTCGAGTGAGATACCGGTGCGTGCAGCGATGAACGGTGCCTGGGCTCGAACGAGCGAATACAGAGCGGCTCCAACGTTGCCGCATCCGAGGAGGCCGATGCGCACGACGCGCGGAGTCGAGTTGGAGGCGGTCATGGCACGTCAGGCTAGGGCTGTCCCCCGTAGAACCGACGACAGGATTTCCGTGCGATCGCCGATGACGGTTCAGGTGTTCACGATTCAGGTGTTCACGGTTCAGGCAATGTCGAGCCGGACGAGGTCTTCGTACGTCTCACGTCGAACGACGAGGCGAGCAGAACCATTCGCCACGAAGACCACGGCTGGGCGAGGAATCTTGTTGTAATTGCTCGCCATCGAATGCCCATAAGCGCCGGTCACGGGCATGGCAACCAGATCTCCCACTCGGACGCCACCAGGCAAATTCCCATCGAAGATCAAGACGTCGCCACTTTCACAATGCTTGCCGACGACACGAACGTCGAGGTCGCGTCGAGCGGCAACATCGGTGATGCTGAATGCCTCGTAGCCACTTCCGTAGAGAACGGGTCGCGGATTGTCGCTCATGCCGCCGTCGACGCTCACATAGGTGCGGATTCCTTCGATGTGCTTGACCGTTCCTACCCGATAAACCGTCACCGCAGCTCCCGCAACGATCGAGCGACCTGGCTCCACGGAGATCGCCGACCGAACTCCATGCGCTCGACACGCATCGAGAAGAACGGAACCCCACGCCGAAAGAGTCGGGGCTTCTTCGGATTCCGTATAAGCGACGCCGAGACCTCCGCCAAGTGTCAGTTCGGGAAGATCGAGCGGCGCCGAGAAAGAGGCCATCACCTCGGCCGCGCGGGCAAAGCTTTCCACGGCGAACACATTCGACCCGATGTGGCAGTGCACACCGATCAACTCGGCGCTCGACGACCTGCGCACCCGCTCGACCGCCTTCAAGGCATCCCCGTTGGCGAGATTGAATCCGAACTTCGAATCGTCCTGTCCGGTTGCGATGTAATCGTGTGTGTGGGCGTGGATGCCAGGGGTGACACGCACCATCACTCGCGGTGTCGGCAGACCTTCGGCGTTCAAATGATCCAGCCGATCGAGTTCGTCGAAACTGTCGACCACGATGTGACGCACCCCGGGCCGTTCCTGAGTTCCGGCACTTGCAGTCAGTGCCATACGCAACTCATCGAGACTCTTGTTGTTGCCGTGGAAGACGCAACGGTCTGCTGCGACACCGCCATGCATCGCAACGAACATCTCTCCACCGGACGCGACATCGATCAGCAGTCCTTCTTCGTCGACGAGTCGTGCCATCGCCGAGCACAAGAACGCCTTCGACGCGTAGATGACACGATCGACACCGAATGCCGAAACTGCTTCACGACATCTCGATCGGAGATGTTCCTCGTCGTAGACGAACAATGGCGTGCCGTGAACCTGTGCCAGTTCCTCGACCGAGCAGCCCCCGATCGACAGCGACCCATCGGACTCGATCCGGGACGTGTCCGGCAGCAGTCGCATGGGTACCGGACGCGCGCTCACATCTGCTCCGGCACATCGATCCCGAGCAGATCGAGACCCTGGCGAAGTGTTCGAGCCGTGAGATCGCACAGTGCAAGTCGACTCGTCCGCAGCTCATCGTCCTCGACTTTCAATACGGGGCAATGCTCGTAGAACGATGTGAACGCCGTCGCCAGGTCGTAGAGGTACGTGCACAAGCGGTGAGGGCTGTACTTGTCGACCGTGTCCGACAAGGCAGCATCGAATCCGAGGAGCGCAAGCGCAAGCTGCTTTTCCTGAGGCTGCGCGATCCGGGTCCCTGATTCATTCGACCGGCCGGCCCACACCGCCGAACGTTCGATTCCGGAGCGCCGAAAAATGCTGCAGATTCGCGCATGTGCATATTGCAGATACGGGGCTGTGTTGCCATCGAAAGAGAGCATGCGCTCCCAGTCGAAAACGTAGTCACGGATGCGATCAGTCGAAAGGTCCGCGTACTTCACTGCCCCAATTCCGATCATCCGTGCAACGGCAGCGCGCTGGGACTGGGCCAATTCGGGATTCTTGTCGGCGATCGCCGCGTCAGCTCTCGTCACGGCTTCCGTGACGAGATCGATGAACTTCAGCGGATCACCGCTGCGACTCTTCAACATCTTGCGATCCACGCCGAGGACGTTGCCGAACTGGACATGGACCGCCTCACGAGGCTCTTTCAGCCAACCGGCCATACGTGCGACATCGAACACCATCGCAAGGTGCTGAGCCTGCGGTGCTCCGACGACGTAGAGAAGCAGATCGGCGTCGAGACGTTCGACGCGATCGATGATGCAGGCCAGATCGCTCGTGGCATAGTTGAAGCCACCTTGGCCTTTTTGCACGATCAACGGCAGCGGATCCCCGTCACGATTGGTGTACCCCGGCGGGAAGACCACATCGGCACCATCGGATTCCTGCAACAGCCCCAGCACATCGAGTCGGCGAATGACTTCGGGAAGCAGTTCGTTGTAGGCGCTCTCTCCCATCAGATCGTCGTCGATGAGTCGAACGCCGAGCAGGCGGTAGACCGCATTGAAGTGCTGGGTCGAGAGATCGACGAGGAGCTTCCAGAGTCGTCGAGTCTCTGCATCACCTCCCTGCAACATGACGACGCGATGTCGAGCCCGGTCCTGGAACACTTCATCGGCGTCGAACTTTGCCCGAGCTTGTTTGTAGAAGCCGTCGAGGTCTCCGAGAGACAAGTGCTCGGCTGCCGTGTCCTCGCCGAGGTCGAGAAGATGTTCGATGAGCATGCCGAACGGCGTGCCCCAGTCACCGATGTGGTTCTCTCGGATGACTTCATGACCGAGAAACTCGAGCATGCGTACCAGCGCATCACCGATGACAGTGGTCCGCAGATGGCCGACATGCATTTCCTTGGCCACATTGGGCGCCGAGTAGTCGACGACGACACGTCGAGCCGGAACAGTACGCACGCCGAGTCGTGCGTCTCCCGCAATCGACGTCAGCAGATCGTCGAGGAACACCGGTCGAAAGGTGAGGTTGATGAAGCCAGGTCCTGCGATTTCCGTCGACTCACAGAACTCCGCCAACCCGTCGCAAGCTTCGAGAACCTCTGCGGCAACTTCTCGCGGATTACGTCCGAGTTCCTTCGCGAGGGGAAGCACGCCGTTGACCTGTGCGTCAGCACGATCACTCGGTCGAACGATCGGATCGACCCCGTCTCGTCCAGCGATACGTGACATGACCTGAGACAGACGAGTTGACACGATGAGGAAAGGATCGAACATGACCGTCTCATTGTTGCCGATGGCGTACAGCCACAGTGGTTGCATTCGAGAGTCGCCGTCGGGATCGGTGCCCTCCCGATACCGGTGTTGCCGAACTCGTTGCTCCAGCCCACCGCTAGGCTCGCCTCACCAGCCCACGTAGCTCAGTGGATAGAGCGTCTGCCTCCGGAGCAGAAGGTCGTAGGTCCGATTCCTACCGTGGGCGCAAGTTGTCGATCAAGAAGTGGCGGATTTCACTGCTGCGGCAATAGCCGAACCATCTGCTCCGTCGCCGACGCGATCGCGAACTGCTTTGATGATTCCGCCCATGGCCTTGGGTCCGGTCTGCCCAGCAGCCGTCGCCTTGGCAACTTCTTCGGCGACAATCGCTGCCAACGCTGCCGGGTCCATGGCAGCGGGAAGGTAACCCTGCAGGATGACTGCCTCTTGGGATTCCTTGTCCGCCAACTCCTGACGCCCGGCGTCTGCGTAGATCTGCGCTGATTCGAGGCGCTTCTTCACTTCTGATCGCAGGACGCCCACGACTTGTTCATCGGTGAGAACTACTGCCTCACTTCCGGCAACTTCTGCATTCTTGATCGCAGCCAGCGCCATACGCAGAGTCGACTTCAACAACTCGTCACCAGCGCGCAGCGCATCCGAGATGTCGTTCTGAATTCGTTCCTTGAGCGCGCTCTGCACAGACATGACGACATTCTGACCGGCGGTGGACGTATTTCCCACCGCTGATCTCATCGACAACCGTGGCAACTCCTGTTCGGTAGCCTCACCTGTCGTGAATCAAGTCAAGAACCGTCTCTCTGCCCTGTCGATGTTGGATCGAGCATTTCGACTGCTCGACGATGACCGGATATCTGCCCTCTACGAATCTCTCGACGAAGATGGTCGCAGCGCAGTTCGACACATTGCGAGCGTTCAGGGAGAGGCGACAACTCCCGATGTGGTTGCAGCGATTCGCGTCTCGACCTCGAAGGGTCGAATCAACGGAGATCTCGAGCGAGTTGCCATCATGCTCACGGAGAAGTGCCTCGACGAGTGCATCGAGGCACTCGGCTCCAACTCGGATGATCCGAGTGAGGAGAATCTCCGTTCCGTACTTCCCGACATCATCACCAAGCACGGCCTGGACGTGACCCAAGTGATGCTCGCCACAGTCGTCACCGGAGAAGCACTCGCCTCACCGATCATCACTCGGCTGCTGAAACATGACGATGCTTGGAAACTGCCGCCAGCACCCGCGGTCGAGGTTGCACCATTGTCCCAGCCCGCCAAACAGGACGATGCCGCGCGCCAGGCCATCAAGGATCAGCGCAAGGCCCGCAAACTCGCCGAACAAGAGGCCGCCCGTCGGCGACGCGAACAGTCGGCAGCCGCTCGCCGTCGCTGAAACCCTTGCGTGAACCACCCTGCTGGATCGGTTCAAGCCCCCAGGTGACAACGTTCGAGATCGAGCAGAGACTTCTTCATTTCTGTTCCGAGGGCGAATCCTGTCAGTGATCCATCCGAGCCGATGACCCGATGGCAGGGAACGATGATCGGAATCGGGTTCCGACCGTTGGCCCCGCCGACTGCGCGAGCCTTCCGCACGTCACCGAGTGCCCGAGCCTGCTCGGCATAACTGATCGTCGATCCGTACGGAATCATCGACAGAATCCGCCACGCGGCCAACTGGAATTCCGTGCCGACAAGATCGAGCGGGATGTCGAACTCGACTCGACACCCCTCGAAATACTCATCGAGTTGACGTTCGGCTTCGTCGAGAACCGATGTTCGTGCAGGTGAGGACATTTCGGAACGAGTCCCGGAATCCGTGCCTGTTCGAACATTGATTGCGCGAAGTCCTCGTTCGGAAGCCACAAGGGTCAGAGTCCCAACGGGACTCGAAATCTCTCTCGAATGCAGCATTTCGCTCGGCTTCGATCCAGTCACGGCTGCATCTTGTCACCCGAACGACCCGGGCTGTCGCACGCCCTCGTGAGAGTCGGGAACGGACTTCATCAGCGAGTTTCGCCCCGGTCACTCTCTTCGTTGTACCGTGCAAATACACGGTTCTTCGACCACCTACGCACCCATCACCACACATCCGACGATTGGAGAAGTGATGATCACCAACGACCAGCAGACGCCACCGACACCGGGTGCTTCACCTTCGCCGACCGCAACAGTCCACGCTGACGGGACTTTGAGCAAGCGGCAGATCTATCTCGTGTTCGCAGGCGTCATGGCCGGCCTGGCATTGTCCGCCCTCGACGGCACGATCGTCACCACCGCACTCGCAACGATCGTCGGCGATCTCGGTGGCATCGAGTACTACGCCTGGGTTGGAACCGCCTACATGTTGACGAGCACCACAGCGACGCCGCTTTTCGGAAAGCTGTCCGATCTCTACGGCCGTCGGCCCCTCTTTCAGATCGCGATCGTGACGTTCGTTCTCGGTTCTCTGCTGTGTGGCGTCTCCCAGAACATGTGGCAACTCGTGGTGTCTCGAGGCGTGCAGGGAATTGGCGGCGGCGGCCTGTTCTCTCTCGCATTTGCAATCATCGGAGACGTCGTTCCTCCTCGTGAACGCGGCAAGTACGTCGGCTTCATCACGAGCATCTTCACTGCGAGCAGTGTTCTCGGTCCGCTGATCGGCGGCTTCATCGTCGACAACACCAGTTGGCGATGGATCTTCCTGGTCAATCTCCCCGTCGGACTCGTTGCACTCTTGATCACCGACAGAGCACTGCGCTTGCCCTTTCAACGACAGCAGAAGCCGATCGACTACCTCGGTGCAACATTGCTCGTCGTCGCCGTGACGAGTCTGCTGCTCGGACTTTCCTGGACCGGAGAGTCGTATGGGTGGGCTTCTTTGCCGACTCTGGCATTGTTCGCCCTCACAATCGTCTCCACTGCAGCGTTCGTCACGTGGGAGCGGCGAGCAGAAGAACCCATCATTCCCCTTGCCATGCTTCGAATGGATGTCGTGAGTTCCGTCATACCGATGATGTTCCTGGTCGGCGCCATCATTTTCGGAGCGAACACCTTCATGCCTCTCTACTTGCAAGGTGTCACCGGAGTGTCTGCAACGAATTCAGGACTGCTCCTTGCTCCGCTTGCGGTGGCTGTTGCGATCACCGCAATGATCACGGGCCGGCTCACGGCTCGCACGGGCAGGTACAAACTGTGGCTTCCCTTGGGTGCCATCTTCGCGATTGCCGGCCTGACGATGGTGTCGTTCCTCGGTACGACACGCGGATATCTCTACATCGCGATGATCGGCTCGTTCTGGATCGGGGCTGGCATGGGGGCCCTCATGCCGACAGGAACTCTCGCTGTCCAGAATGCTGTTCCGATGCACGAGATGGGATCCGCCTCATCGACGGTGATCTTCATGCGGCAGCTCGGGGGAGCCATCGGCCTTGCTGCCTACGGAAGCCTTCTCAACTCGCGACTCGCCGGTCGTGTCGATCCGGAACTCATTCGCGTGCCACGCGAGATCAAGAATCTGCCGTCTCCCGCTCGAGAGCAAGCTCTCGCAGGACTCACCGATGCCATCACCGTCGTTTTTCGGGCATCGCTGCCAGTCATGGCCATTGCATTCGTGATAGCACTCTTCGTCCCCGGACTGCCCCTGCGTGGAGCGACAGCAATGACCTCTACGTCACGACCCGATGATGAGTCCGGATCTTCGCAACACGTCGGGCATGCCATGCCACCAGGAGCAATCCATTGACAGCGAAGATGGCGGCAGCCCAGAAAACAGCGCGCTTGCCGAACATCTGACCGACTCCGCCGAGAGCCAATCCTCCGAGGACTCCACCGAGTTCGAAGAACATCGTGAAACTGGCAACAACTGCCACCCGTTCGTCATCGTCGACGTTGCTCACGCTCATGGCCAGGAGAGACGGGTAGAAGAATGAAATACCGAGAGCGAAAAACACCGTCCCGATCCAGATTCCCACAGCACTGGCAAGTGCAGCGACGGAGAGAACTCCGAAGAGAATGAAGGTGATCGCCGCCGCCACACTGCGCACCAAACCAATTGTCTCCGGCAACCTCGCTCCGAAGAGTCGGATCACGAGACACACGACGCTGTACACGACGAAGAAGCGAGCAGACCCGTCGAGCCCGAGTTCCTTTGCATAGGTCGGGACGAAGGAATTGAACGCCGTCCATGCTGCGATACCGAGAGCCATCATCGTCCCGGGAATGACGGCCTTCGGGTGGAACCAGAGCGACCCGAGAGATCGTCGTTCGGGAGGAGTCGGTGGTGTTGTTCCCTCGATGAATGCGGGGGCGCGCATCGACACCACCGCCGCAGCGAGGCAACAAGCCGCCGCAAGAACGAATACTGCGTCGTACCGACCCGATTCGAGACCGCGAGCCGAGTCCTGAACTCCTCCCATGACCCATTCTCCGAATATCGGACCGAGAGCAACTCCCCCGAAGACTGCCACCGACAAGTAACTGGCACCCTCAGCCTTGCGATTTTCTGGACTGAGCTCCACGATCACCGTTGCAGCTCCGACGAAGAGTGCAGCCTCGCCGATTCCCATCAGGGCTCGAAGAGGGAGAATCTGCCATGCGGACGTCACTCCAACCAGACCGAGAGCGGCAACAACACCGAGTAGGCCTCCGCCAACCATCATCGTGCGACGACCCCAGCGGTTGCCGACCCATGTGAGGCTCGGTCGAAAGAGAACAGCGGCGGCGCTGAATGCGACGGCAGATGCCCCGATCATCGCTTCTCCGAAGCCGAGCCCGTTTTCGATGAACACCGGAAGTGTTGGAATGAGGACGCCTACGCTCGCGTAATAGGCGAATACAGCCACGGTCACGAGAAGAAAAGGGACCGTGACCATGGACGGCCGGCGATCTGCGCGGCCCATCTGCGTGTCGCGCGAGGACATCTGATTGTTGCGAGTGAATCGACCGAAACGGGACGAAGGAAACCGGGTGAGCGGATCAGCCCACTATCGGTTCCTTCGGCAATCCGAGAACTCGTTCTCCGACGATGTTGCGTTGGATCTGACTCGTACCGCCCCAAATGGTCTCGGAACGACTGAAGAAGAACGCCGACATCATCGGACTCACCGGGTAGTTCGGACGCCGCTTTTCGCGCGCAACCCCTGGCCATGATGCACCACCGGGGCCGGCGTCGACCAACATGCTCTCGGCGCCGAGAATGTCGAGGGCGAGTTCCATCGCCGCCTTGTGCATCTCGGACCAGAACATCTTGTTGGTTGCGCCGAGTGCCATGACTCCCAGATCCTTGGAATTGTTCAAGGTGGCCGTCAGCGAACGGAGTCCGTTGATCCGAAGGATTTGGATCTTTGTGTAGTACTCCATCAACCGTTGACGAACGCCGGCATCGGCAATCGCGCCGTTGTCCCGGGCTGCACTCACCATGAGGCGGTACTCCTCTTCGAAACGACGGTACCCAGTCGTCGCGCTCATGCCGCGCTCGAATGCAAGCGTCGAGTTTGCGACCTTCCATCCGTTGTTCACGCCTCCGACGACGTTGTCCTTGGGGCAACGAGCATCGGTGAAGAACACTTCGCAGAACTCAGCAGTTCCATCGGGCTGAGTGATACCCCGCACTTCGACACCGGGTTGACGCATCGGAACGAGGAGATACGAAATGCCCTTGTGCTTGGGTGATTCAGGGTCGGTTCGGGTCAACAAGAAGCAATAGTCGGCATGGTGACCGCCAGTGGTCCACACCTTCTGACCATTGATGACCCATTCGTCGCCGTCGAGAACTGCAGTCGTCTTCAACGATGCGAGGTCCGAGCCGGAGTTCGGCTCACTGAAACCCTGACACCACCGGGTCGTTCCATTCATGATGTTCGGCAAGAATTCGCGCTTCTGCTCGTCGGTTCCCCACTGCAGAAGAGTCGGTCCAACAAGAGTGTCTCCGAAGAAGTCTGCGCGCAACGGTGCTTTCATCGCAGCGAACTCCTCGGAGAGGACGACGCCTTGCATTGTCGTCAGACCCTTTCCTCCGAACTCCTCGGGCCACGTCGCACAGATCCAACCACCGGCGAACAACTTCGACGGCCACGTCTCGTTGAACTCTTTGCGCTCTTCGGGCGACATCTCGAAACCCGGCTCGCCCCAACCCTTGGGGAGATTGTCTTTCAACCACGTGCGGATCTCGGCGCGGAATTGTTCGGCGTCGGTTGGGTAGTTCAGTTCCATGGCGACAGTCTCTCGCGCTGAGGCGCCATCGCCCAACCCGGCGAGGGATTTCGCGGTCGTCTCCCACCCTTGGGAAATGTCCGTTCACAGAGAGTTCACAAGAGACCAACAGTCGTGAAACGGGATCGCCCTACCGTCCCGGATGTGGCCGACGACACCGCGAAACCTCACGAACACCTCCTGACCGCCCAAGAAAGGGCGGTTCTGCTGGCCCTCGTCGAATCGTCGGATCGAGTCATCGGGCGCAGGGAATTGGCTCGTCGGGCGGGGTTGACCGAAGTCAGCGAGCGCCGATGCGATTCGCTTCTCGTTTCGGTCCGGCGCGCTCTCGGACCGGAGTCGGTTCGAACGGTGCGCGGACGCGGGTGGATGATCGCTTCCACGCATCTCGAAACGGCGAGATCACTCCTGACTCAGCCGGGCTGAACCACAAGGGTGGCCGTGGTCTCGGCAACTGTCGATGGTGAAATCGGCACGAACGAATCCATCACACAGCCGAAACAATCGCCTGACCGACGCGAAACACGAGTGCCTTATCGTCCGCTCTGCGCTTCGTGCTTCGACAACGTCGTCGATCCACCGGGTTCCCCGGGCGCTGCGTCGACGACGACGAATTCATCCATTTCTCTGGCAACAACTTGCTCGAGATCTCAACCAACAAACCGACAGAAAGGCAGTCAAACATGGAATCTGCATCATTGACTTGGGTGCTCATCTCAGCTGCGCTCGTTCTGTTCATGATCCCAGGCCTCGCATTCTTCTACGGAGGAATGGATCGCGGCCGCAACGTCTTGAACATGCTGATGATGAACTTCTACTGCGTCCTCATCATTCCAGTCCTGTGGATGGTGCTCGGCTACACCCTCGCTCAAGGAGGTGACGGCAACTGGATCGGTAACTTCGACTGGCTCTTCCTGAACGACATCGGCGTGATGGACGACGGCGGAGGTCAGATTGCAACGATCGCATTCCTCGGAATGTTCGCTGCGATCACGCCAGCTCTCATTTCGGGTGCTGTGGCCGACCGCATGAAGTTCTCGGCGTGGGCGATCTTCGTCCCCGTTTGGTCCCTTCTGGTCTACGTTCCCGTCTTCAAGTGGATCTATGGCGGATGGCTCGGTGATCGTGGTTCACTCGACTTCGCCGGTGGAACCGCAATTCACGTCAACGCAGGTATTGCTGCCCTCGCCGCAGTACTCGTGCTCGGCAAGCGAAAGGGTTGGCCGACAGAAGGTCATCCACCTCACTCGATGCCGCTCGTCATGATCGGAACCGGCATCCTGTGGTTCGGCTGGTTCGGCTTCAATGCAGGATCCGCCCTCGCCGCCAATGGTCAAGCGGCCCAGGCGTTCATGAATACGTTCCTTGCGGCTGCCGCCGCCGGACTCGCTTGGGTGGCCACGGAGTGGTTGCGTGACGGAAGGCCGACCAACCTCGGCGCTGCCTCGGGAATCGTTGCCGGTCTGGTCGCGATCACGCCGGCTGCCGGATTCGTCTCCGGGGTTGCTCCCATCGTCATCGGCCTCATCGCCGGTGTGGTGTGCTGCTACGCAGTCCGACTGAAGGCGAAGGTTGGTTACGACGACGCTCTCGACGTCGTCGGAGTTCACTTCGTCGGAGGTCTCGTAGGGTCCCTGCTGATCGGATTCTTCGCAAATCCGGAATTCTTCGATGGCGCATTCGAGGAAGGCATCTTCTACGGCGGAGACGCCGGCCTTCTACTCGAACAAGCTCTTGCCAACGGCGCTGCGATCGTCTGGTCGTTCATCCTGACGTTTGCAATCATGCTGGCAATCAAGAAGACCATCGGAGTCCGCGTCGATCCCCAGGTCGAGGCAGACGGGCTCGACTATGCACTACATGCAGAGTCTGCGTATCACTGATTGCCCGAGATACGTGATCGAACACCAGATTTCCCACTGAGAGAAGAGCGAAAGGCATCTCAATGAAACTCATTACAGCAATCGTCAAGCCATTCAAGTTGGATGACGTCAAGGACGCCCTGCAGGCTTCAGGTGTGCAGGGAATCACCGTCAGCGAAGTTCGCGGATTCGGACGCCAGGGAGGTCACAGTGAGACCTACCGAGGTGCCGAATACAAGATCGACTTCGTCCCGAAGGTACGTCTCGAACTCGTCGTCGAGGATTCGTCAGTCGACTCGATCGTCGCTGCCATCAAGGCCGCAGCCAACACCGGCAAGATCGGTGACGGCAAGATCTGGGTCACCGACGTAGCACGCATCGTGCGGATCCGAACCGGCGAGGAAGGTCCGGACGCCATTTGAAGTTCGACGTCATCTCGATGACGTCACATAGGTACCGACGTCATCTCGATGACGTCACATAGGTACCGACGTCATCGAGATGACGTCACGGACTGGATTCGCTTCACGGCCATGCTCAGGTGTGGCCGTGAAGCGCTCTCCAGACTCTCTCGGGAGTGCACGGCATGTCGATGTGACGTACTCCGAGATGACTCAGAGCATCGACAACGGCGTTCTGAACCGCAGGTGTGGCCCCGATCGTTCCACTCTCGCCGATTCCTTTTGCTCCGAGTTCGTTGAGCGGCGATGGTGTCTCGAGATGGATGGTCACGAAACTCGGCACCTCTGCGGCGGATGGGAAACCGTAATCCGCAAAGTTGCCCGTGAGCGGGTTGCCGTCGTCGTCGTAGACGACCTCCTCGAACAATGCCTGGCCGATTCCCTGGACGAGGCCTCCGTGCACCTGACCTTCTGCAAGAAGAGCGTTGACGATGTGCCCTGCGTCGTCTGCGGCGAACAGGTCTCGCAGTCGAACTCCACCGGTCTGCGTGTCGACTTCCACGACTGCAATGTGGGCGCCGCTCGGGAACGTTCCACCCGCCTGGACGAAGTCTCCTTCCGCATCGAGTGATATGCCCTCGGATCGTGCCGCCACGACGACATCACTCCATGTCTTGGTGATCGCGGGCGAGCCCACCACGTGGAATCTGCCACCATCGAGAACGACATCTTCGACATCTGCTTCCAGCAGGCTCGCCGCTACTTCACGTGCCGTGTCGGCAACCGCACCGGCGGCTCGCCAAACGTTCGTTCCTCCCAATTGGACCGAGCGCGAACCGCCTGTGATCTCGCTGCTGCGCACCAGATCGGTGTCACCGTGTACAACGGTGATCCGGTCGAACGGTATTCCCAGGCGATCGGCGACGAGCATCGCCCACGTGGTGCGATGTCCTTGCCCATACGGGGTGGTACCCGTGATCACTCGAGCAGTGACTTCACCATCATCATCGATGTCGACGTCGACCGAGGCGAGTTCGGAACCTCCGGACATTGCCGTGATCTCGACGTAGACCGCGATGCCGATACCCAATTGAATGGGATCGTTTCGGAGTCGACGCTCGTTCTGTTCACGACGCAGCTCGTCGTAATCCGACGCCTCGATGACGAGATCGAGAGCTCCCGGATAATCGCCGCTGTCGTACACGGTTCCCATTGCCGTTTGGTACGGGAATCGATCGGACGTAACGAGGTTGCGACGTCGCACCTCGACGGGGTCCATGCCGATCTCGGCTGCGAACAGATCGACCATCCTCTCGATTGCCGCTGCCGCCTCTGGGCGCCCTGCTCCTCGGTAGGCAACCGTGGGCACGGTATTCGTCACGACTCCTCGTGCCGACATCGCTGCGACAGGTATGTCGTAGGTGCCAGTGAGCATCCGTCCTGTCATGAACGGGAGCAGGGCTCCCATGCGGGGATACGCACCCGCATCCTGAACGACGTCCATCGAATAGGCGAGAATGCGACCATCTCTCGTTCCTCCGAGTGTGACGTCTTGGATCTGCCCCCGTCCGTGGCCGAGGCCGTTCATACTTTCGGTGCGTGTCTCGGTGTAGCGCACAGGCCGGTCCACCCGACGCGCCAGCCATGGAACGAGAATGTCCTCCGGGTAGAACGAAGCCTTCGCGCCGAAACCTCCCCCGACATCAGGGGTGATCACGCGAATGTCCTCGGCGGGCAGGTCGTAGAAGGTGGCGATCTGCGCTCTGATGGCATGTGCGCCCTGGCAGGCCTGCCAATGAGTCAGACGTCGAACACCATTCGCACCTGGCGACTCCCAGCGACTCGCAGCCACGCGAGCTTCGAGTGGGCTCGGGGCAAGACGTCTGTTGAAAATCCGCTGCGACACGACGACCTCGCAGTTGGAGAAATCGACCGTCAGGGCAGCCGGAAATTCGACTGCGACATTCGAGCCGTGCTGTGGGAACAACAGCACGTCGTTCGAACACGCATCGAGTGGATCGACAACGACTGGGAGCGGTTCGAACTCGATGAGAACTGCTTCGACTGCATCCACGGCCTGTGGTCGAGTCTCCGCGACGACGGCCACGATCGGTTCGCCCACGTATCGAACGGTGCCGTCGGCGAGAGCTGAACGACGAATTGCGGCGGGCAGAAGCGGCATATCGATCGGCACTGGGCCGAGACCGTCGGCCTCGAGGTCGGCCTGGGTGAAGACACCGAGGACCCCCGGCATCGTTGTCGCATCCCGAACATCGATGGAGACGATTCGACCATGGGCAACGGACGACCGAACGAACACCACATGTGCGGCTCCTTCGATCGACAGGTTGTCGATGAACGTGCCGCGCCCCATGACGAGATCTGGGTCTTCGATCCGAAGCACTCGTTCGCCGATCATTCCCATGCGTTCATCCCCATCACTGCGACTCCACTTCACTGGAAGTTCTGCACCGCAGTCAGCGTAGATTGAGGTCATGACTGTTACCGAGTCCGCTCCCCCGAAAGCAGCACGTTGGACCGCCCAATGGAAGGAGCTCTACGAAGAGGTCATCACCACTGGACTGTGCACCGGATGTGCGGGGTGCGTCGTGACGTGTCCTCACGACGTGATCGGCTACGAACACGAAGAAGGGAAGTACAAGCCCTTCCATCTGGAAGAGGAACTCGGGCTCGACAACTGCATCCACGGTGAGAAAGGGTGCACAACGTGCACCCGAGCATGTCCTCGATTCCGAGCCTGGGAACCTGCTGCTGACCAGCACCTCTTCGGTCGACTGCGCGAGCCCGATGAGATGGCCGGCATCTGGCGCCGGCTTCTGTTGACCCGCGCCAAGGATCCGGTGCAACACGAAAAGGGTCAAGACGGCGGATTCGTGTCGGCGATGCTGATCTGGCTGCTCGAGAACGACTACATCGAAGCGGCTCTCGTGAGCGGTGTCGAACCCGACGATGCGTGGAAGGCGAAACCCGCTCTGGCCCGCAACAAGGAAGAGGTTCTTGCGACCGCCGGTTCGCGATACACCTACTGTGCGAATCCCTTGGCCTTGCGTGAGG
>JBIIKC010000126.1:0-4769 GCA_044233375.1 Ilumatobacteraceae bacterium | reverse complement strand
GGTCCCGGTCGCAAGGGTGACGAAGCCCGCGACGTCCGCGCCCTCGACTGACGCAGTCAGTTCTGGAGCCCAAGGCGGGCACCCTCGAGGTCGATGAAGCGTCCGGCGTGAAATCGATCTGAGTCAGCGATCTTGGATCGTTGCCTTGGTTGCCTGAAGAATCTGCAGCAGGTCGTTTGGCGTCACCTCGACGTCCAACCCTCTTTTGCCTCCCGAAACGAAGATCGTTTCATGGTCGAAGGCAGATGAATCGATGACGGTGCTCAGGCGCGTCCGTTGACCGAACGGACTGATGCCACCGATCACATACCCCGTGAGGCGCTCGGCTGTCGACGGTTCCAGCATTTCGACGCGCTTCACGCCAAGGGCCGTCGCCATTGCCTTGAGAGACAGCGAACCAGAGACAGGAACGATTGCTACGGCTTGACGTTTTCGTCCATCGTTTTCCCCGTGAATCGAGACCAAAAGCGTCTTGAAGACTCGTGATTCGTCGACTCCCAGAGCATCGGCGGCAGCTTTCCCGAACCCGTGGTCTCCCGCAGAGAGAGCATTGTCGAACGTATGCACGCGGAATTGAACCCCAGCATCATCGAGCACACCGATAGCAGGTGTTGCGCGACCTGACGTTGGGCGAGGGGGACGTTGCATGGCACCGGTAGAGTACCGAAACCTTGAAATTCCCAGCCATGGCGTTTCCATGTCCGGGTGAATGGCGTTTCGCCGAGGCTTCCTCGAGGTGCTCCGTATGACCGATCGACATCCCGACTTCGCCGAGGAACAGGCCTACATCGACCATGCTTATGCATGTCTGGAGCGCAGCCGCGAAGACGCCTGGAAGATGCGAGGACTCACCGAATCCGGCTTGGGTGGGACGATGCAGAACCGATTCGAGCGCAACGCAATCGACGATGCACTCGTCAAGCGGTTGACCGACCTCGATCTCGGTGACGCAGCCCTTGTCTTCGGACGAATCGATCGCTTCGCGACCGATGTGGGAGAACTCGGTCGCGTCAAAGGTCCCGATGGGACCGCAATCGAAAGTTTCCACATCGGAAGACTGGCCGTGTCTGACGACAAGCGCGAACCGGTTGTCGTGGACTGGCGAGCTCCTGTCGCCGAACCCTTCTATCGAGCAACGGGTCGTGAACCCATGGGCCTTGCGCGACGTCGCCATTTCGCAGTCCAGGGGTCGACGCTGCTCGGCATCGAAGACGAACTCTTCGGCGAAGGTCACTTGGGTATCGGACACGACGAAGGGCTCGACGGCAGCGAGAGTCGCAATAGCTCGGTGACGCACAGTGGTTCGGGTTTGCGCGGATACTCGACGTTGCTCGCCTCGATCGAACGGGGACGTACCGGTCAACTCGGGGACATCGTCGCCACCATCCAGGCCGAACAGGACGAGATCATTCGCTCACCTCAGGCGGGAGTTCTCGTCGTCCAAGGTGGACCGGGAACCGGCAAGACTGTGGTCGCCCTCCACCGGGCTGCGTATCTGCTGTACACGAACCGGTTCCCGCTCGAAGACCAGGGCGTCATGGTCATCGGACCCAATCGAGTCTTCCTTCGATACATCGAACGTGTGCTTCCATCACTCGGCGAAGCCGGTATCGAACAAGTCGTCCTACAGGATCTCGTTCCCGATGTGTTCTGGGTGACATCGACGAATGGCACACCCGACTCCGATTTGGCTGCGCGCGTCAAGGGCGATGAGCGCATGTCCGAGGTGATCGAAAAAGCTGTGCGTGACCGTCAACGTCCGCTTCGAGACACGGTGAAAGTGCCGTTTCGCAGCGGGTACGTGCGGCTCGGTCCCGAAGAGTCCGAACGCATCATCAAGTCCGCTCGGCGACGATTTCGGCGTCACAATGCCGGACGGCGATGGGTCGAAGGGGAAGTGTGGTCTGCGCTCGCACATTCGTGGCGCGAAGGCGATGTTGTTGCGAGCGATGTTCGCGAGGCGCTTCGTCGAGACGACGCAGTTCGTGCTGCTCTCGAGCGCATGTGGCCAGTTCTGACTCCAGCGCAATTGCTCCACGATCTCTATGGTTCACGAGCACTGCTGAAACTGGCCGGCGTCAAGGTCCTCTCCGATGTCGAGATCGACGCGCTGTATCGACCCCGGTCGGAAGATCTCGAGGAGGTTCGCTGGACGGTTGCTGATGCTGCATTGCTCGACGAAGCCCGCGTCCATCTCGGTCCGAAACCAGGCAAGGGAGGCAAGATCGATGAGGCGGACGAGATCCGTACCTATGGACACATCGTGATCGACGAAGTCCAGGACCTGACACCGATGCAATTGGCAATGGTGACACGTCGATCGCTGTCGGGTTCGATGACAGTGGTCGGAGACCTCGCCCAGGCCACCGGGCCGCATGCGCCCGCAACATGGGACGAAGTTCTCGATCATCTCCCTGACGTGAAACAGACGCGCGTCATTGGATTGTCGGTTGGATATCGAATTCCCGGTCAGATCATGGAGCTGGCGAACAAAGTGATGGAAGCTGCAAGTCCTGGCTTACGGGCACCAACTGCTGTGAGAGAGGGTGCGGCGCCGCCGTTGATCGTCGATGTGTCGAGTCGAGTTGGTGTTGGGTTCGACGGGTTGGCAAACGAGGTGATCGCTCAGACACGTTCCCTGTCCGAGGTTCTCGACGGGGGCAACGTTGCTGTCGTCGTTCCCGACGCACTTGCTGAAGACATGTCGGTGGCGTTCACATCGGCTGGGGTGACACACGGTCGGGCCGTGGCATCGGCTCTCGACACCGGAGTGACGATCGTGCCGGTCAGCGTGGTGAAGGGTCTCGAACTCGACGGAGTGATCGTCGTCGAGCCGGCCACCATCGTGGACAGTGAACCTCAAGGTATGAGAAGTCTGTATGTTGCGCTGACACGTGCAACGCAACGCCTCGTGGTCGTGCATGCACGTCCACTTCCGGAGCCGATGAGGCACACTCCGACAGGCTGACGTCGACGAATCGAGCGTCAGATCTCACTCAGAAACTTGTCGATGACTTGACCCGCAAAGCGTGCCGCCTTGTCGGCATCGGCTGGACGATTTCGCTCGACAGCAGTCTTTGCCAGGTCGACCATCCGTCCGATCGCATCAGCAGCCTCGGCATCAGACGAGGCGACAGCCGGCTGGGCTGCCTTCCACAAAGCTTCGATGGTGACGATGCGCTCGTTCTTCCCCGAGGGAGTGCGACCGGAACTATCGGGACCGATGAGTCCGGACAGACCATTCATAGCAACAGCCAAGCTGTCGAGTAGCTCTCGAGTCGTTCCGGTCGGGACAGTGGTCGAGATGGGGGCGGTGACTTCGGAAATGGTGGCAATCGACTCATCGAACGTGGTCGCTCCACACGACGTGGTGAGCATCGTGACAGATGCAATCACGAGAACTACGGCTGCTCGTGGACGACCGAGGGGAGTTGTGCGGGTCATCGACATCGGTATCAAGCAGTCACGAGAATGCGAGCTGATGCGAATGCGTCGACGTCCACGACCTGTCCTGCAATCTTCACGGACACAGAACCGTCGACCCCAGACGAAGTCACGCTGCCGCTGCGCCCGGGCAGGAGGCTGGCGTGCTGCAAGAAATCGAGGACGCCGGGCGTCACCTCGAGTTCTTCGGGAATGCGTGACACGGTGAACTTGCTGCCCGGAATCACGGTTGCGAGCGGCACGGTCGAAGGTGTGATGTAACTCGATCCGGGAATCGGATTGCCGTGGGGACAGGTGGTGGGGGCGCCGAGAAGCCGATTCATTGCGGCCTCGACTTCATCACTCATGACGTGCTCCCATTTGCCCGCTTCCATGTGGGCATCGGCCCAACTGAGGCCGAGTATGTCGGTGAGGAAACGCTCGGCAAGACGATGACGACGCACGACTCGCTGGGCAAGTTCCTCTCCGGTCTCGGTGAGAGTGATGCAATTCGATTCCGTGGTGACAAGGCCCGCCTTCGTCAGGCGATCGATCATCTGGGAAACCGAAGCCCGGCTCACGTTCAAGCGGTCGGCGATGCGGGCTCGGATGACATCCATGTCGTCCTCGTGCATCTCGTAGATCGCTTCGCAGTATTCCTCGAAGGCTGGATGGCGTTCCGAGCTCCCGATCATCGGATCAGACTACCTGTTGGTTCGAGGTGCCTTCGGTGGCGGACTGGGGTCCCGAGGACGCTCTGACACTCGACACACCTGAATCGAGTATGGATCAGTCGACGACGAGTGACGGGATGAACAGCCGAGACGCAGGTGTGCTGGCCGTGATCGCATCTGCGGCGAGAATGACTGCGGCGCCCGTATAAGCGGTTCGCTCACCGTCGGGAAAGGTCTCGAGAGTCGGATAGACGATTCCCGTGAAGTACGAACCGTCATCGGTTCGATGGGCGCGCGTCCAGGCGAGGAGATCCATCGCTGTTTCGATGTCACCGATCGCCGTGTGAGCGAGCGAGCATTCGGCCGTCTCTGCAGCAGTCACCCAGGGTTCGTCACTGACGCAGCGAATGCCACGTCCATCCATGGCAAAGGTATTCCAGCCATCTGCGATGCGAGTCTTCGCCTGATCCCCGTCCATGGCATTGGTCAGGATCGGGTAGTACCAATCCATTGCCCAGCGATCTTTGGGTTCGAATGCGTGCGGCCGAGTGGTGATTGCGGTCCGCAATTCATCTGCTGCATCTTTCCAGTCGGGTCGACATTGCCCGACGAGATCAGCGAGTTCGGTTGCGCAGGTGAGCGCATGCCAGATGCTGGACGATCCGGTCAGAA
>JBIIKC010000125.1:0-4794 GCA_044233375.1 Ilumatobacteraceae bacterium | reverse complement strand
CCCGTGATCGGGACTCCTCTGCCGGATCCACCCTCTGCACCATCGATTCGTTCCATTGCGCCGGGAGATTCGAGCGCCACTGTTACGTACAACGCACCGTCGAACAACGGAGGTTCGCCGATCACAGGGTACGAATACTCAGTCAATGGTGGTGGCTCATGGTCGTCGGCGGCGATGGGAGGTCGAAGTTCGCTTCGGATCTCGGGTCTCACCAACGGCGTGTCGGTGAGCGTGTTGATCAGGGCGGTCAACATGAGGGGCGCAGGGACCGTATCCTCATCGTGGTCGACAACTCCCCGACGCGTCCCAGACGCGCCGACAATCAATGGAGTTGTGCGCGCGTCGACGACAGCAACGATCTCCTTCGCGGGTCCCGCCTTCAACGGTGGGTCGGTGATCACGACATACGAGTATTCGTTGGATGGCGGTCGGTGGACGGCACTTCGCCCGGCTTCGACGTCGTCGCCATTTGCGATCACACGACTCAGGGATTCGAGACCGTACTCATTGCGAATTCGGGCGGTGAACTCGGCGGGAGGGGGAGCGCCCTCCAATACATGGGTGATCGCACCTCTCGGATCCGGTTGAAATCCTCGGAGACTCCCGTGGATGCAGATTGTTCCGATTCCATGCTTGGTTCGGCGTTGGACCTCGATGATGGTGATCGCCGAGTTGTTCCGACTAGGCGAGTCGTCACGATCTGCAGCACCTTGACTACAGTCCATTGAATGCGAGGGGAAAAATGACGCTGACGATCGAGGTGCCGATGGCGGCGGCTGCCATCGAGGGCAAATCACCCCGACAGTTGGCATGGATGCGTTTCAAGCGCGACAAGGTCGCAGTGACTGCTGGTGTTGTAGTTGTCCTGTATCTCCTCGTTGCAATCTTTGCGCCTGTGATCTGTGGGATTCTCGGCATCAGTCCGTACGAACTCGACAGGAATGCGTTGAACGACTACGGCCTTCCAGCCGGCCGTTTTGGCGGAATTTCACGTGAGCATTGGCTCGGAGTCGAGCCCGGTACCGGCCGAGACATCTTGGCTCGACTTCTCTATGGTGCGCGCGTCTCGTTGTTCGTCGGTTTGGTCGGCACCCTGCTCACGACGACAATCGGAGTGGTCGTCGGCATCACAGCCGGTTACAAGCGAGGTCGGCTCGATTCGGTCATCGGTCGCATGATGGACCTCACCTTGGCCTTCCCGTCGTTTCTGCTGATCATCGCCCTGACAGCTCCGTTCACCCAGCGTCTCGAGTCACTTGGCGTACCCGAAGGAAATCCGGCTCGACTCACCTACATCGTGCTTGTTCTCGCACTCTTCGGCTGGGTCTACGTTGCCCGAGTGGTGCGGGGTCAGACGATGTCGCTGCGAGAACGTGAATTCGTCGAAGCTGCGCGTGCTTCCGGTGCAGGAACCGCCCACATCGTCTTTCGTCAGATTTTGCCCAATCTCTGGGCGCCGATCATCGTCATCGTGTCTCTAGCACTTCCGGGATACGTGGCGACCGAGTCGACGCTGTCGTTTCTCGGTCTCGGGATGTTGCCGCCCGCACCCTCTTGGGGAGTGATGTTGGGAGACTCGGTCCGGTACTACCGATCCGACCCGACGTACCTGTTCATCCCAGGGGTCGCGCTGATCATTCTCGTTCTGGCGTTCAGCCTGCTCGGCGACGGCATTCGAGATGCCCTCGACCCCAAGGCCGACCGCCGCAATCTCGCCTGACGAACCACATCGTTCGGTTTCTGCCGATCAGGGCTACGGCACCCATGGCGACACGGGTATTGACAGTCCGAGCCATCAAGGGGATTACGCTGATGTCGCCCACTGATCGGTGTGGGAAACCGCCCTTCGGGCGGGACCAGAGGGAGAAAGATATGAAGCGCAGACTTCTCGGGTTCGCACTCGTGGCGTCGATTCTCGCAGCATCATGCGGCGGGGATGACGGAAGTAGCGGTGGTGGTGGTAGCGGAGGTTCGCCGACACCTGGTGGGACAATTCACATCCTCACTCAGGCAGAAGGAATCGCCCACCTCGATCCGCAGCGAAACTACACCGGGGCCGACTTGGCGTTCGCCGGCTCGACCATGCAGCGCACGTTGACGTCGTACAAGTTCGCAGCGGGTGAAGAGGGTTCGCAGATCACCGCCGACCTCGCCACCGACACTGGCACCCCATCGGAGGACGCAAAGACGTGGAAGTTCACGTTGCGCGACGGCGTGACATACGAAGATGGAAGCCCCATCACCTGCGCTGACATCGCCTACGGCGTGTCGCGAACCTTTGCTGTCGATGTGATCACCGATGGTCCGACGTATGCGATTTCGTATCTCGACATTCCAGAGGACGAGAACTCCGACAATGGCACTGTGTACCCGGGCCCCTACACGGCAACCCCGGAACAGCAAGCCGAATACGACAAGGCTGTGACCTGTGACGGCAACACCATCACCTTCAACTTGAAGGTTCCTGTTGCCGACTTCAACTACACAGTGACACTCCTGTCGTTCAGCCCTGTTCCCAAGGACAAGGACACAGGCGAGGCCTACACGACGGCACCAGTGTCGTCCGGCCCGTACAAGATCGAGTCCTACGAAGAGGGTGTGTCGCTGACGCTCGTCCGCAACGAGAATTGGAACAAAGATTCCGACCCGATTCGCAATGCTTACCCGGATTCGATCGTCTACCAGTTCGGACTCGATCCAGCTGTCGTCGACGAGCGCATGATCGCCGATGCCGGAGACGACCAGTTCGCAGTTGCTGCCGACGGCATTCAGCCGGAGAACCTCCAAACCATTTTCGAAGATGATCGCTTCGCCGATCGCCGTCAGGATGGCTTCGACCCGTACGTGACCTACACGAACGTCAACAACACGACGATCAACTGCTACGAGGTTCGTTTGGCGATGTTCCTCGCTCTCGACCGTGAGGCCCTGCGTACTGCCGGCGGTGGCCCATACACGGGAGACTTTGCCGACGGCTTCATCAAGCCGAACCTCGTTCCGGACTATGCCCCGACGAAGCTGCCTGAAGGTTTGAACGAAGACGGCACACCGAATGTCGAGGCAGCTCAGGCAGCTCTCGATGCTGCAGCCGAGACTTGTCCGGATGTGGTCGAGTACGTGAAGAACGGAATTGGCTTCATGCACCCGGACACCCCGACGTGGCAGAAGAACGTGTCGATCTGGATCGAGTCCCTCGGCGAAGTCGGCATCACTGTCAAGTCCTTGGCAGTCGAGCCGAGCAAGTACTACCCAACTGTCATGAATCCGGAAACCGAGTGGGACATCTCCCGCGCAGGCTGGGGTCCTGACTGGGCCAACGCGTCGACCGTCATTCCCGAGTTGTTTGCAACCGGTGGTGGATTCACGCTCACCCGAAACGATGCCGATCCCGATCAGGCCGAGTTCGATGCCAAGGTGACCGAAGCCAAGGCTGAAACGGATCGTGCAGCCCAGGCAAAGTTGTGGCAGGAACTCAACCAGTACGTGGTCGATCGCCTGTGGGCGATTCCAGGGTCTTTCTCGAAGGCTCAGGACATCTGGGGTTCGAAGGTGGGCAACACCTACCGATGGGCGCCGTTCGGCTCCCTCAACTTCGGCGACTTGTACGTCATTCAGTGATTCAGGATTCCTGAGGGTGTCGGCCAACGGCCGGCACTCTCAGGGTGATCCTTCGACAGATCGAGTGGCTGGAAGGAGCGTGCGATGTTGGTCTTCGTGATTCGGCGACTGATGTTCGCCGTCGTTCTGCTTCTCGCGGTTTCCTTCGTCACCTATGTGATCTTTGCTCTCTTGCCGTCGGATCCTGCGGCGCTGACTTGCGGCAAGAACTGCAAACCCGACCTCATCGAGGCCAATCGCGTTCGACTGGGCTACGACAAGCCGCTACTCGAGCAGTACTGGCGATTCCTCAAGGGGATCTTCGCCGGACGTGAATACGGAGCCGGTGCCGCAGCATTCGAGTGTCCGGCACCGTCGCTCGGGTACTCGTTCAACCAGAAGCGGTGCGTGACCGATCTGATTTCGAAGACGTTCCCGGTGACGGCATTTTTGGCGCTCGGAGCGTTCGTATTGTGGATGTTGATCGGGCTCAGCCTCGGCGCCGTTGCAGCCCTGAAGAAGGGGAAGTGGCAGGATCGATTGGCAACGGGATTCAGCGCCGTCGGCGTCAGCCTTCCGACTTTCTACATCGGCTTGCTCGTTCTGTTCACGTTCGTGATTTGGCTTCGCATCGTTCCGTTTCCTGCCTATGCCTCACCCTTCGAGGATCCGAGCAGTTTCTTCACCTCGATGCTCTTGCCCTGGGCGACCCTTGCCGTCCTGTCGGCGGCTTCGTACGTCCGTCTGACTCGTAACGGCATGCTCGAGGCGATGAACGAGGATTTCGTTCGCCTCGGACTCTCGAAGGGTCTGCGCCAGCGAACAATTCTTCGCAAGTATGTGATGCGATCGACGATGATCCCGATCGTGACCGTTGCGGGACTCGACTTCGCAGCTCTGCTCGGTGGTGCGATCATCACTGAGAGTGTCTTCTCTTTGCCCGGTATGGGTCGTTTGACGATTCGAGCCGTAGTCGACTCCGATCTGCCGGTCCTCGTCGGGACCACCATGGTGTCGGCTGTGTTCATCGTCTTGGCCAATGTCGTGGTGGATGTGCTGTACGGCGTCCTCGACCCTCGTGTGCGTGTCAAGTGAGCACGATGGAGCCGCCGTCGCCCACGACGAACGACATCGTCTTGTCCGTAAACGATCTCTCGGTCGTGTTCGACACTCCCGATGGTGCGGTGCGTGCCGTGA